>VFFY01000201.1 GCA_009392675.1 SAR202 cluster bacterium
CCTGTTAAAGTAGTAGCTGTAGGAAAGAAAAGTCTTGATTTTGCAAGACGAAATGACCTTGAAATAATCGCTGAATATACCGGCATTGGTGACAGACCCAGCCCTGGTGACACACTTGCGATTGCAAGGTCTATAACGGAAT
Organism: SAR202 cluster bacterium; assembly: GCA_009392675.1. GTDB lineage: Bacteria > Chloroflexota > Dehalococcoidia > Lucifugimonadales > UBA826 > UBA11996. Next base: position 143 of record VFFY01000201.1, read on the forward strand.
CGTTTTCAAAGGAAATGGTGGATTCGTTCCATATAAGTTATGGCCATTTCGTAAACACAACACTTCAGAGACCTGTCATAGAACCATTACTTCCTGTGATACCTAGTGAAGTCGCAGTCAATTCTGTTGGATATATATTTGAACCAAATGCGGCTGAAGTTCTCGGAAGATTGCTTCCAAGGTATGTTGAAACTTTGGTACATCATGCTGTACTCGAAGGGAATGCAAGCGAGCAGTCAGCAAGGATGGTAGCTATGAATCAGGCCACTGATAATGCCAACGAAATGGTTGGAGATCTGACCTTGCTAATGAATAAACTAAGACAAGAGACAATTACAACAGAACTCCTCGATATTGTTGGAGGAGTAGCCGCACTTGAAAGCAAAAAAATTTAATGCTATTTAGGCTCAGGAGTATAGAATGGCAACGGGAAAGATAGTACAGGTAATTGGGACAGTGGTGGATGTGGAATTTCCACCGGATGGTATGCCGCTGGTGTATAACGCCTTGGAGACCACCATAAGGGATGAACAACTTGTTCTCGAGGTGGAACAACATATCGGTAACAACTGGGTAAGGTGCTTGGCCTTGGGTCCGACCGAAGGTTTAATTAGAGGTACTGACGCAGTTGATACCGGTGAAGCAATTACCGTACCGGTGGGAGACGCGACTCTTGGCCGACTATTCAATACTCTTGGAGATACCCTGGATGGTTTGGGAGAAATCGAAGGATCAGAAAAATGGCCGATCCACAGGCCAGCTCCTTCCTTTGAAGACCAAGCTACTGAAGTCGAAGTATTAGAGACTGGTATAAAAGTATTGGACTTGATGACTCCCTTTACCAAGGGAGGGAAGATTGGAGCATTTGGCGGGGCTGGAGTAGGGAAGACTGTTGTTATTCAGGAGCTTATAAACAACATTGCAACGGAGCATCAAGGGGTGTCAGTTTTTGCTGGAGTTGGCGAACGGTCGAGGGAAGGAAATGATCTTTGGAATGAGATGAAGGAAGCAGGAGTCTTACCTCAGACAGTGCTGGTATTCGGACAAATGAACGAACCCCCCGGAATTCGGGCCCGGGTAGCACAGACCGGATTGACGATGGCAGAATATTTCAAGGAGGAAAGAGGACAAGATGTTCTTCTTTTCGTAGACAACATCTACCGGTATATCCTCGCTGGGATGGAAGTGTCGGCACTTTTAGGAAGAATGCCTTCTGCCGTCGGATACCAGCCTACATTAGGAACAGAGATGGGTGACCTTCAAGAACGGATTACTTCCTCAAAGAATGGTTCTATTACATCAGTGCAAGCTGTTTATGTTCCAGCCGATGATTACACTGACCCGGGCATCGTCACAACTTTTGGCCATTTGGATGCAGTGATGACTCTAGAAAGAGCACTTGCTTCCCAAGGATTATACCCAGCTGTGGACCCATTGACGTCATTCTCTAACATTTTAGAACCTGCCATTGTTGGGCAGGAACACTATGATGTGGCGACTGGTGTCCGGCAGGTTCTTCAACGATATCAGGAGCTGCAGGATATTATCGCGATACTGGGAATTGAAGAACTGTCTGATGAAGATCGAGCTATAGTGTCTAGGGCTAGAAAGATTCAAAGATTTCTGACACAGCCTTTCTCAGTGGCAGAAGTTTTTACTGGACAAGCAGGTAAATATGTTGCTCTAAGAGATACGGTACAGGGTTTCAAGGAAATTCTTGATGGTGTACATGACGAATTGCCTGAACAGGCTTTCTATATGGTAGGAACAATTGAAGAAGCTGCTGATAAGGGCGCATCAATGGCAGAAACCTCATAGTTTTAAAGGTGATACTGTGAAATTAGAAGTTGTAACAACTGAAGAAACTGTTTTTTCTGACGACGTTGATATAGTTATAGCACCAGGCGTGGAAGGCCAGTTAGGGATACTCCCTAGGCATACTTCTTTGCTTACAGCTCTTAATTCGGGGGATGTTGTGGTGCGGAAAGATGGACAAGAATCACTGATAACAGTTAATGGAGGTTTTCTAGAGGTTGCCGGGGACCATGTCAGAATTCTAGCCAATAGCAATCAATAGTTTTTGCTCCAATTAATTATTGAACACTCTTCATATAGAAGGTCATAGACTGCAAAGATAAAACAGGATCGATATTTCTCATGACTACATTGGCTGGTGCAAACGGGGCTATTGGCGCATAATTTAAAATCCCGCTTATTCCGCTTTCAACCAAAGTGTCTATCACGGATTGGGCTTGATTTGAAGGTACAGCTACTATTCCGATCGATATGTCTTTGGCTTTGACGGTTCTGGCGATTTCCTCCATAGACTGAACCGAAATAGTTCCCAACCTAGAGTTGTATTGACCAATATCATTATCAAAGGCTGCAACTATCTCAAATCCTTCAGGGGAGAAGCCCGGATAGTTTATTATCGCTCTGCCAAGCCTTCCCAAACCTACCAGGCATGCCTTCCAGGCTCTATCAATTCCTAATATTTGTCTGAGCTCATCTAGAAGAAATTGAATATTGTATCCTCGTCCCTGTTTTCCAAATCTTCCAAAATAGCTAAGGTCTTTTCTTATTTGAGCGGGTGTCATTTGTAGAAGCCCCCCCAGCTGATGAGAGCTTATTACTTCCACCTTAGAATCCAGTAATTGACTTAGGATTCTCACATATATGGGTAGTCTCTGAACTACAACTTCAGGTACTGCGGTTGGAGTGAGGTTATTGTTATTTTGCATTATTGGGTATTATATGGCTGTTAAGAAAAGTGACGCAGGTTGATTGTAGAGCATTTTCGCAAATTAACAAATAATTTAACAAAAAAAATAAATATCCAATGAGAAAGGCTAAAATGAAGATTGCGGAGCAGGCCCAGCAAAAATCGCCCGTCCACTATTACAAGTAAATTAATATTCCAATTGGTCTCAATTTGCTTATCACTTTCCTTTTTTCTTGATTAACTTGACTAAAATTTAACTCGATTGATAAAATTGCAAGGCTTTTTTCTACAAAAAGCTGCTATATTGTTTCCCCTAGATGGGATCTAATCAATCCAGGGCGATATTAGGTTTGCTTGACTAGCCACTTGGAGGTAATCGATGACGGAAGAAAATGCAACTCTGTATAGGGGTTTGCGCGAAGTTTATATAGATAGGACTACATCGAGCTATATAGATGGCAAGGCAGGCAAACTATATTACCGTGGTTTTTCAATTGATGATTTAGCAGAAAATTGTAGTTTTGAAGAAATTATATATTTGGTAATGATAGGCGAGCTTCCCACTACAGGAGAATTGTCTAACTTTGTATCTGATCTAAAATCTAGTATGGAACTGCCAGAGCCCATCATAGATATTATTCGCATCATAAAAGATGCTCATCCAATGGACGTATTAAGAACATCTATTTCTGCTTTGGCCACCTTTGACCCGGAGGTGAATGACAATTCTACAGAAGCCACGTTACGTAAAGGTACAAGACTAACAGCACAGGCGCCGACAATAGTTGCCGCACACTCTAGAATAAGAGAGGGTAAAGACCCAATCAAACCTGACCCAGATCTTAGTATTGCAGCCAATTTTTTGTACATGATCTTCGGAGAGATACCTGATCCGCGAGATGCAAAGCTTATTGATAAAGATTTCGTTCTTCACGCGGAGCATGGTTTGAATGCTTCTTCCTTTGGGGCAAGGGTCTCAGCTTCAACTCAGGCGGACCTTCATTGTGCAATTACCACCGGTATATCAGTCCTTAAAGGGCCATCACATGGAGGGGCTGCCGAATCGGTAATGACTATGTCGTTGGAGATTGGGAGCGAAGAGAACGCCGCAGAATATGTTAAGAACACTTTGGATGGCGGTGGTAGAATCATGGGATTTGGGCACAGAGTTTACAAAGCTGTTGACCCACGCTCCTTGCATTTGCAGGATGATCTGAAGGCTTTGGGCGAACGAAAAGGTGAGCCAAAATGGTACTCAATACTACAGAAAGTTCTAGAAGTAATGCAGCCTTATTCCCGAAGAGGAATTTGCCAGAACGTGGATTTCTTTTCAGGTGCGATGTATTACTTATTAGGGATCCCTGAAGATTTATTTATATCAATATTCGCAGTTGGCCGTATACCTGGATGGACCGCACAGGTAGTTGAGCAGTTTGAAAATAATATCCTGCTGAGGCCTAGACTCCAGTACGTTGGGGAACTAGACAGGGAATTCATTCCGCTAGCTAATCGTTCATAGTCCCTCCCTTAAACCTACTGTTATACCTCTATAAAGGAGTACTTTTGAGCAAGAAAATATTGGCGGAAGAATGTACCCATTACTGGGTCATAGATCAACCCAATGGACCAGTGAGCATTGGCCGCTGTAAGCTTTGTGGACATAAGGAAGAGTTTCGAAATTCGATGCCTGGTTCAGGTTGGGACAGAAGCGGGCAGGCAAAAAAAAATGCGGCACCGGCATCAAAGTCTAATATTTCAAAAATTTAAAGCAGCAAATCTTTGAGTTATATACCCCGGAGCTGATTAATTGAATTCTCCAGCTCGAAGTTTAATTGGGCAGACTATTGTGAATGAGGGCCCAATTTCGTTTGAGACCTTTATGGAGATTGCCCTATATTCTGAAGTTGGTTATTATCGAAATGAGAGCGTTTTTGGGATTGCGGGGGATTACTACACCAGCCCGCATATACACCCGATATTTGCTTCTCTTTATGCTCTGCAAATTGAAAAAATGTGGAAAACAATGGACCGACCTGTCCCCTTTTTTATTATTGAACAGGGGGCAGGAGATGGCACTTTAGCAAAAGACGTTTTAGAAGCTATTTCAATTCTAAATCAAGATTTATATTCCTCCCTTACATATATATGTGTGGATAGGCGACAGATTGAAATTGGTGACGACAGCCATATAAACATTGTTCAGTCTGATCAAGTTGAGCCTTTTCATAGAACCGGAGTATTCATATCAAATGAGTTGATTGACTCCTTTCCTGTAAAAATGATCGAAATAAGAGATGGGGAAATTTTCGAGATATATGTTGGCATAAACGGTCATGGTAGTTTCGAAGAAATTTTAATTCCGGTTGCAATTGATGACTATGTGGATTTTCTGCCCTCCAAAATTACACAGTTGAATGGATATAGAGGCCCCTTGAATACCAAGATGAATGATTGGTACAGTGATATTTCCAATGCTTTAAACTGCGGATTTGTGATAACCATTGACTACGGGTTTGATAGGGAAGTTTTTTTTTCAATGGAAAAATCACACAAATTACTTCAGACCTACTATAAGCATATAGATGGGTCCAACCCATTCCAGAGGATTGGATCTCAAGATATAACAGCTCACGTGGATTTTGACACTCTAAAACAAAGTGGCCATAAATATGGATTTAAAGAATTCGGATATTTCTCACAGGCAGAATGGCTGAATTCCATGGGTTTAGACCTTTTGATTCGTAAGATGAGGGGAGACGGTCTAAAAAATAGAAAAGTCATCAACTTGATATCAGGACTGAACGATATTTCTGGATTGGGAGGATTCAAAGTTTTAATACAAGGCAAGAATGTAGAACATATTGATGTGAGAGATTTAAATTCAGATGTTTTTTGGCCCCAAGGTCTAGAATTTCCTCAGGTTAAAAATGTTCATATGGCAAATGCTCGACA
>VFFY01000202.1 GCA_009392675.1 SAR202 cluster bacterium
CCGCTTTCATGGGCCAGTATTTGTTGGGTCCTGAGAGATATTTGAACTGATTCCTCTGTAGGTAAAGCTAATGCCTCATCTTTGGAATTTACATGCAATGACTGAGTCCCTCCTAATACCGCTGCCAAAGCTTGGATTGTAGTTCTTATTACATTGTTATCGGGCTGCTGGGCAGTTAAGGTCACTCCTGCTGTTTGCGTATGGAACCGCATCATACAAGACCGGTCATTTCTGGCATTAAACCTTTCCCTCATTATTTTGGCCCACATCCTTCTGGCCGCTCGATATTTAGCGACTTCCTCAAACAAATTATTTTGGGCAACAAAGAAAAATGAAAGGCGTCCCGCAAAAGCGTCGACGTCCAAACCTGAGTCTATAGCCGCCTCAACGTAAGCGATGGCGTTTGAAAAAGTAAAGGCTAATTCCTGCACAGCGTTGGCTCCGGCCTCACTCATATGGTAACCACTAATACTTATAGTGTTCCATTTCGGAACATCTTTACTGCAAAACTGGAAAACGTCAGTTATCAGACGCATTGATGGCTCGGGTGGGTAAATATAAGTGCCCCTGGCTATATATTCCTTGAGAATATCGTTTTGTATAGTTCCGCTTAGTTCCTCTGGCATTACTCCTTGTTTCTTGGCGACCGCAATATACAGGGCCAGTAGAACAGAAGCAGTCGCATTTATAGTCATAGATGTACTAACTTTATCCAACGGAATTTTATCGAACAGAATTTCCATATCAGCCAGGCTGGATATCGGAACACCCGTCCGGCCTACCTCGCCTGTTGCCATTGGGTGATCTGAGTCATATCCGGTTTGAGTTGGTAAATCGAACGCCACACTTAAACCCGTCTGGCCTTGATCCAGTAGGTAGCGATACCTCCGATTCGACTCTTCAGGAGAAGCTAGTCCCGCGTATTGCCTCATGGTCCAGAGGCGACCTCTGTACATATTTGGTTGAACGCCGCGTGTAAAAGGGTATTCTCCCGGGTATTCATCCGTAAATTCATTGGGCCTCGGCGTGGCTCGCTCAGTATAAATAGTGTTTATCGGGATCCCTGAAGCCGTTTCAAAGGAATCCCTTCTTTCACCAAACCTCTCTTTTAAAGGGCTCAATGTAGTGTCTTCCCATTCTTCTATTGTTCTTTTTGCCATAAAACAGATTCTCCAACACAATTAGGTAACATTTCCATTGTGAGTTTATTGGGTTATAAAAAAACGTGTCAAACCAACCAGTACGGTGTAATGTTGTAACCGCTTTAAGTTTTAATTGACACTGAGTTTATATCAAACCTAGAATCTGGCAAAAGAGAAACTTTAAAAAAGGACTATCAAACACGTGGAAGATAGACTCGTTTCTGGCAGTACTCACGAAGAGGATCATAAACTTGATACAAATTTACGTCCCAAGAATTTATCTTCTTATGTGGGTCAGGACGGTATAAAAAACACACTTTCGATATCTATAACGGCAGCCAAACAAAGAGGTGAACCGTTAGACCATCTTCTCCTTTATGGCCCTCCTGGACTCGGGAAAACGACTTTATCAAATATCGTAGCTACGGAGATGGAAGTTAGAATAAAGACCACATCCGGGCCAGCCATAGAAAGAGCTGGGGACATGGTAGCGATATTAAGTCAGCTTAAGCAAGATGATGTCCTTTTTATAGATGAAATACATCGTTTGAGTCGAGTAGTAGAGGAAGTTTTGTATCCAGCCATGGAAGATTTTTTTGTGACCTGGGTTATAGACAAGGGTCTCAAGGCGAGAAGTATGAATCTCTCTCTAAAGCCTTTTACTCTAATTGGTGCAACTACCCGTTACGGAATGCTTAGTTCACCACTTAGAGATAGGTTCGGTTCCATTCATAGGCTGGATTTTTATACAGTACAGGACATGGAACAGATTCTTCTTCGATCAGCAAGGATTCTTGACGTAGCCTACAGCGTAGACGGCCTTCATGAGATTGCGAAACGGGCGCGAGGAACCCCAAGGGTCGCAAACAGGTTATTAAGACGGGTGAGAGATTATGCACAAGTAGTGGCTGACAACATAATAACTCAAGATGTCGCACTCAAAGCTTTAACTGATTTAAAAATAGATGAGCTGGGCCTCGATGGGGTGGATGTAAACGTAGTTAAATGCATTATTGAAAAATTTGACGGTGGGCCAGTTGGCTTAAACACAATAGCTGCCTCAATTAATGAAGAGTCAGAAACTATTGAGGATGTGTACGAACCATATTTGATCCAAATGGGCTTTCTAGATCGTACACAAAGTGGACGGGTGGCCACTAGAAGGGCCTATGAGCATTTAGGGTATGAATTCAATCGGGCATCCTCCAGTCGGCTTCAACCCCGCATGGAACTTTGATTTACTGGGCATCTGACTGATTTTTCCCAGAGTCTCTTTTAGTTTTCCATTTAGCAAGGATCACCACAAAAAGAACGGAAACCACGACACCAACGCCCGCTAACAAGGTGAGTGTTTCAAATTGTTCTTCCACGAAATTCTGGACATCTTCACCGAAGAAAAATATCACAACCCCAAGGCTAAGAAACCTCATTCCCCGCCCAATAATAGATGCGATGAGAAATCGTTTCATATCTAATTTCAACACACCGGCCAAAATAGTGAACACTTTATAAGGTATAGGGGTAACAGCGGCTACCAACACAGCCCAAATACCATATTTATCAAACAGGGTTTCTCCTGATTGAATCCTACTTTCAGAGACAAATTTACCAAGTAGTGGTCTCCCAAATTGAGATCCAAGCCTGTGCCCCAGTACAGCTCCCAACACAGAGGCCAAGGTGCACAGAGCACCAAACCATATGGCAGAGCTGGGGTTGATTATGGCCATAGGAATCAGTAATGGATCAGGAGGAATAGGAGAAATAGTCGATTCTAAAAAGGCTGTCACAAACAGTATTAGAATTGCCCAATCTGTTTCGGCAAATTCTCTGATCCAATTCGACAACTCATGAAGAACTTCAAACATACTTGTTTATGTAATTCCCGCTCTAGCTAAAACTTCTTTGATGTTTACCACATCTGCCTGCCGGACACCTCGATCAATTTCATCCACTACAGAGGTGATAGCAGTGTTAACAGGGGTGGGTACCCCGGCCAAAGCACCTTGTTCTGAAATATATCCATTCATTAAGGTAACTTCAGTTTTCCGGCCTTTGGTTACATCTTGTGACATAGAAGATTTCCAATCGCTTGCTCCAGGGTTTGGCAGAAACTTTTCATCTAGCTCTTCATAAATATCTCCTTCATTCGCACGTGACCAAACATCTGCAGTAATACCTTTTATTGGTTCAACATCAAAGTTTTGTGCTAGGGCTACTTGGCAAGATTCCTTTGAAATTTCGATTTGTAATCTTCTCGCCTCGGGAAGCTCTGCTGCACCGTTTGAGCCAAGTCCAGTCATAGCCGTTATAGGATTTGAGGAGGCATTTGTAGTAAGCTTTGACCATCTCTCACCCCATATGTTTGAGGTAGCCCTTGAGCCATCAATACAAGACAAAAGTTTCGCAATCTCCTCTGCCCTCGGAGTAATCCTGCCATGTAGTTCCCCAACCCTGAACACATCATGCCCGCGGTCTCTACCTGGCTTCCCGCCACGATTTACATGGCCTGGTTCCCAAAGCCCCACTGTTATTCCCGACATAACGCAACCAATTTCCCTTTCAAAACCTACTATTGAAGCAAGGGTTAAATCATTCATGCAGTTCTGGTTACTCACAAGCACACCATTGCTGGCCAACAGGTTTTTCGCAAAATGAGCCGCCCATACAGTGTCATATGACTTCATAGCAAAAAATATGATGTCGTATTTATCTTTGAGTTGGGAAGCATCAAATAAATGGTGGGCCCGTACGGGAACATTAAACGGCCCTTGAGACCCTGAGACATCAATCCCGTCGGAATTCATTTTATCCACATGTTCTCCCCACATATCTATGAGAACGAGATCATGTCCTTCTCTCGTCAGAAAGGCTCCAATATAACTCCCGGCCGCGCCTGCCCCGATCACTGCCATTTTTTGACCCATATATTTACCTCACCATTTCATTCAGATATTTCCAATTCTATTTCATGGTCTTGGTGACCGTCCGACACTACTGCCTTGTAAGTCGTATGTTCTATATTAATTCCTATTGCTGGCTGGTTGTCGTCATCAACTATGTCGACGGACAAGCCATCAACTTTAATGTTTAAGGGAACTCTCCCATGTAATGTTAATGAAGAGAGTAATCTCTCTTCATCTTTTAGTAAATTAACGGCTTTTTCCTGGTTAACCAATTCAAAATTAACATTCCCGCCTGGTATTAATTGAGCTAATTTACTCCTATCAGCAGATATAACAGTGGCTATCTTAGTGTACCCACCAGTAGTTCCCCTGTCAGAAAGTAAAATAATGGGCTTCCCGTCACCTGGAACTTGGATAACTCCAAATGCAGTGCCATCAGATATGACATCAGGACCATCCAGATGTTCCAACACAGGTCCATCCAGTCTACAGCCCATACGATCTGA
>VFFY01000203.1 GCA_009392675.1 SAR202 cluster bacterium
AAATTCCGATGGAGAATTGAAATCCCCTATGCCAGGTGTGATTTTGAAATACCTAGTCGAGGTGGACCAACAGGTGAATCAAGGTGACGCTATAGCAGTTTTAGAAGCTATGATGATGGAAAACACATTACCTTCACCGAAAGATGGGCGTATCCAGTCATTGACAGTAGAACCCGGACAAACTGTTTTAAAGGGCGACCTCCTAGCTATAATCACCTAGTCAAACTTCTTTGTAAATACTATCCAAATTAGGATTACTAAAACACACAAAAAGAGGGATTAAATGAGAAGCAAAGTGACTGTTGTTGGGGCTGGAAATGTAGGTGCTACAACCGCTCAACGTATTTTTGACGGAGGCTATGCTGACGTCGTTTTGGTGGATATTGTGGATGGACTACCCCAAGGAAAGGCCTTAGACATGCTTGAATCTGGGCCAATTTTGGGAACAGACGCCAGCATTATAGGTACAAATGGATATGAAGAGACCGAAGGGTCTGATGTGGTAGTTGTAACCTCAGGAATAGCCCGCAGACCTGGCATGAGCCGAGATGATTTACTACTAACCAACATGAAAATAGTTACCAGTGTAGTAGGCCAAACCGCTAAATTTTCTCCCAATAGCGTTCATCTGATAGTCACAAACCCTTTGGATGCAATGGCTCAACAAGCTTTGAAAATCACCGGATTCCCAAGTAATCGGGTGGTAGGCATGGCTGGCATCCTTGATACAGCTAGGTACAGAACTTTTCTCGCGGAAGAATTGGGAGTTTCTGTCAATTCCGTCTCCGCCTATGTACTTGGCGGGCACGGGGACACGATGGTCCCTGTAGTGGAAAGCACAAATGTCGCAGGGACCCCAGTATCCAAACTGATAGCTCCAAAAAGATTGGAAGAGATAGTGCAAAGGGCAAGGGATGGCGGTGCAGAAATAGTGAACTATTTGAAGACTGGAAGTGCCTTTTATGCCCCTTCAGCATCTATAGTTCAGATGGTAGAGGCCATTGTTTTTGATAAAAAAGAGATACTACCATGCACGGCATATTTACAAGGACAGTACGGCATCAATGATCTCTATGTTGGTGTGCCCGTCAAACTCGGCTCAAACGGTGTCGAAGAGATTGTTGAGTTGAATTTAACTGGCGATGAGCTTAATGCTTTAAGGAAATCCGCGGAAGCGGTACAAGAGTTGGTCGAGGTTATGGCAGGAGCTCAATAGAGCCCTTAAATAGCATCTCGAATAAGGTGATATTTGATAATTGCTGTAATAGGCGAAAGCTCCGCCTCTGCTGAAAATGCCATGCTTGCTGAAAAGGTAGGTTGTCTTTTGGCCAAAGCCAACGTAACAGTGGTTTGTGGGGGCCAAGGAGGAGTTATGAAGGCTGTTTGCAAAGGAGCCAAAAAGCATGGTGGCACCACCATAGGAATTCTGCCAGGAATGGACACTCTTGATTCCAACGAATACGTTGACATACCTATAAGTACCGGGCTTGGAAATGGTCGCAATTTACTAGTTACCAGGGCTGGGAAATCGGTCATCGCGATCGGTGGTTCCTATGGGACTTTATCTGAAATTGGTCTGGCATTATCAGACTCAAAATCAGTGATTGGCCTGAACACATGGAGTTTACTCAGGGACGAACATTTAGATTGTGGAATAATAGTAGCGAACAGCCCAGAAGAGGCCGTTGAACTCGCAATCTGTCAAGCTAATAAAAATGAAGGACCATCCTAAAATGACTTCAATTCATAGCATCAAGGCCAGAGAAATCCTTGATTCGAGAGGAAATCCTACGGTGGAGGTAGATGTAATCTTAGAAGACGGTTCTGTAGGCACTTCTGCCGTGCCATCAGGTGCTAGTACAGGACAATATGAGGCAATCGAACTACGAGATGGCGATAAAAACAGATATCACGGAAAAGGTGTACTTAAAGCACTCTCTAATGTCCAGAATGTTATACGCCCAAACGTCATCGGTTTTGATGCCTATGATCAAGAAAAATTAGATTCTAAATTAATTGAGCTAGATGGGACCAAAAATAAAAGTAATTTAGGCGCAAATTCCATATTGGCAGTATCACTTGCTACTGCCAAAGCTGCCGCTATTTCATCTAAGAAAGAGTTATTCGCCCATATTTCAGCGTCAGATGAATACTTAATTCCTGTCCCAATGTTGAACGTTATAAATGGTGGTAAACATGCTGACAATTCCACTGACATTCAAGAATTCATGATAGTTCCGGTCGGATTTAGAACCTTCTCTGACGCCATTAAAGCCGGCTCCGAAGTATATCAATCGCTTCAAAAAAATCTGCGCGAAAGCAATCTCAGCACCACAGTTGGAGATGAAGGTGGTTTCGCCCCACAGTTACCATCTAACGAGGCAGCCTTGGAAATATTAGTTGACGCCATAGCTTCTTCTGGCTATGAATGCGATCGTCATTTTTTTATCGCATTAGATGTAGCAGCGGCGGAACTTTTTGACTCAGAGAATAAACTCTACAACTTAATACGTGAGAAAAAAATTGTTTCCGGCAAACAACTGAGTGAAATGTATTCTACCTGGGTGGAAAAGTATCCGATCATAAGCATAGAGGATGGCTTATCAGACGATGAATGGAATGACTGGGAAGAAATGACGCGACGCGTGGGCAGTAAGGTACAACTGGTCGCAGATGACCTTCTTACAACGAACCCAACTAGAATATCAAAAGGCATCGAAACTCGGGCAGCGAATGCTGTGCTTATAAAGCCAAATCAAATCGGTACCCTGACTGAAACATTAGAGGCTATCAACCTAGCCCAATCTGTAGGCTGGGGCACAGTTATAAGTCACCGATCAGGCGAAACAGAAGACACTTTTATATCTGATTTAGCAGTAGCTACAAATTCCGGACAAATAAAATCTGGTGCCACTGCCAGAGGCGAAAGAACTGCTAAGTACAACCGGCTCATCCGCATTGAGGAAAAGTTAGGCAATAGGTGTAGATTTGCCGGAAGAGCCGTTTATTCCCGTTACATAAACTAGTTAAATATGAACAAAGAGACTCATTAGACTAAAAGGGTTCAAATTACATGAAGACGCGTATTGGTATCAACGGTTTCGGAAGAATAGGTAGATTGGTATTAAGGGCCGTGGTTCAAGAGGGATACAAAGATATTGAGGTAGGAGCTATTAATAGCTTTGCAGACCCTGAAAGTAATGCTCACATGTTTAAATATGACACAACCTACGGAACATTCAAAGGCGATGTTAAATGGACCGAAGATTCTATTGTAATAGATGGTAATCCTGTGGTTTGTCTAAATTCAGAGTCACCTTCTTCATTACCTTGGGAAGACCATGGTGTCGATATCGTGATTGAATGCACAGGCAAATTCACCGATTCTGCAAAAGCATCTGGACATTTAAAAGGTGGGGCAAAAAAAGTAATAATTACTGCCCCAGCAAAAAACGAAGACATCACTATAGTATTGGGTGTCAATGAACATCAATATGACAAAACCAAACATCACATAATATCAAATGCTTCATGCACAACTAATTGCGCAGCACCGCTGATGAAAGTGTTGGATGATTCATTCGGCATAGAACAAGGAATGATGACTACCATCCATTCTTATACCAACGACCAACAAGTTCTTGATAAAAGACATAAGGACAAACGCCGGGCGAGAGCTGCAGCGTTGAATATAATCCCCACCACAACTGGAGCTGCCAAAGCAGTCGGACAAGTTATACCTAATTTAGAGGGAAAGATTCATGGCATGGCATTTAGGGTACCCACAGCGACCGTATCAGTTACAGACTTTGTCGCAACCCTAAAAAAAAGAGCCTCAGCCGAAGAAATCAACCTGGCATACCAAGAGGTATCCCAGAACAGACTTAATGGCATCCTCGAATATTCCAATGAACCCTTGGTAAGCTCTGACTATCGCGAAAGTAAATATAGTTGCACCATTGACGGGCTATCCACCATAACTCTGAACGACAATATGGTCAAAGTAGTCGGCTGGTATGATAATGAATGGGGATACAGTTGCAGGACAGTAGAATTGGCGAAATTAGTAGCAGAAGCAGGGTTGTAGGAATAAGATAAGGTTTCTTAATTGAAGCTTACTAGTATGTAGAGTTATAATTTGAGTAAGTGCATCCAGTTTGCATAACTGAAAACGGAGGCTATATATGGCAACAGAAATAAAACCTAACACGGGAACTTGGACAGTAAAGTCAGGGCTGGCCCAGATGTTGAAGGGTGGCGTGATTATGGATGTGGTTACCCCTGATCAAGCAAAAATCGCAGAAGATGCAGGTGCCGTGGCGGTTATGGCACTAGAAAGAGTTCCTTCTGATATTAGGGCTGACGGTGGTGTGGCAAGGATGTCAGACCCTCAAATGATCTCTGAGATAATTGAGGCAGTGACCATACCGGTAATGGCTAAAGCAAGGATTGGTCATTTCGTGGAAGCCCAGATTTTGGAGGCTCTCGGTACTGACTACATCGATGAATCTGAAGTTTTAACTCCAGCAGATGAAAACAATCACATCAATAAACATGACTTTTCGGTACCCTTCGTGTGCGGTGCCAGGGACCTAGGGGAGGCGCTAAGAAGACTAGGCGAAGGTGCTGCTATGATTAGAACGAAGGGAGAGGCTGGTTCGGGAAACATAGTAGAGGCGGTCCGACATGCGAGGAAAGTTTTAGGACAAATTAGTCACATAAGAGGCATGGAAACAGACGAACTCATGGCCACGGCCCGAGATTTGAAGGCTCCTTACGATTTAGTAAAAGGAATCCATCAAACCGGGGCCTTACCTGTTGTGAACTTCGCAGCTGGCGGGATTTCTACCCCAGCGGATGCTGCATTGATGATGCAAATTGGTGTAGACGGTGTCTTTGTGGGATCTGGGATATTTAAGTCAGAAACCCCCCAAATTATGGCTAATGCAATAGTTAAGGCCACGACACATTACAAAGATCCAGAAATGCTTGCTTCTGTCTCCAAAGGATTAGGTGCATCCATGCCAGGAATCGATGTTAGAACTTTGCCTGAATCAGAGCAGTTTGCTACCAGGGGCTGGTAAATTTGGCACCTATAGGCGTCTTGGCAATACAAGGCGACTTTCTAGAACACAGAAATATGCTAGATTCTATTGGAATTGAATCTGTGGAAGTCCGGTTGCCTGAACAATTAGAAAACATCGATGGATTAATCATCCCTGGCGGGGAAAGTACAACCATAGTCCAGCTGATAGATATTTATGAAATGCGGCAGCCTTTGATCGAAAAAGTACGGAATGGACTAGCCGTATGGGGCACCTGCGCCGGTATGATAGTCATAGCCAAAAACTTAAAGGATAAACGTCCTGACCCATTGGGATTGATGGATATCGAGGTCAGCCGCAACGCCTTTGGCAGACAAATCAATAGTTTTGAGACAGACTTGGACATTAATGGAATAGACGGACCCCCAATGCATGCCATTTTCATTCGAGCGCCACTAGTGACTGAGATAGGAAACGGGGTTGAAATATTAGCCGAGGTAGATCAAGGAAAACCAGTTGCTGTAAAACAAAACAGAATTCTTGCCACCTCATTTCATCCTGAACTAACTGAAGACCCTAGAATGCACGCCATGTTCGCAAATATCGCTCATTCAATGCAATAAGACTTGGGAGGACCACAGCAAAAGTGATCCAAGAGACAGATATAGATCTTAACGTCCTTGTAGACGTGATTCCCGAAAGATTCAGGTCAGAGTTGTTGGCCCAGGAAAATGTCGAGGAATTGCTGGAAGTGGTCCTAGATTTAGGAAGACAACCGGAAGCAAGATTCTTGGGTCAGAATAAACTGCTGGAACTTGATGAAGTCACCAAACATGATCTGGAATACGCTATAAGTAAGATCGGAGTGTTTGGTGCCGATAACAGAGCAGGCATAGAGCGCACCCTTCACCGCATATCTGCTATCCGAAACCGTAGTGGCAAAGTAGTAGGTATAACATTCCGGGTCGGAAGAGCAGTCTATGGGACCATCAAAATAATAGAAGATTTAGTATTGTCTGGTGAAAGTGTTCTACTTCTTGGGAAACCTGGGGTAGGAAAGACAACGATGCTGAGAGAAGTAGCTAGAGTTTTAGCAGACGATGCAGGGAAAAGAGTGATAGTAGTGGATACCTCCAATGAAATTGCAGGAGATGGAGATATTCCACATAAAGCCATTGGAAGAGCCAGAAGAATGCAGGTACCTTATCCAACTAAACAACATGACGTAATGATTGAGGCTGTGGAGAACCATATGCCAGAAGTCATAGTTATAGATGAGATCAGCACCGAATTAGAGGCCAATGCTGCTAGGACCATTGCGGAACGAGGGGTTCAATTGGTAGCTACCGCTCACGGTAATACTCTTGAAAATTTGATGAGGAATCCCACACTGTCAGACCTCGTCGGTGGAATCCAAACCGTCACACTTGGAGATATTGAAGCTAGAAGAAGAAGAACTCAAAAAACAGTATTAGAAAGAAATGCTCCTCCCACTTTTGAAAAATTGGTGGAAATACAAGGATGGAACCTAGTAACAGTACATTCAGATGTAGCCTCAACGGTAGACAAAATGTTGCGGAAGCAGACCATAAATTCTGAAGTGAGAGCAGTGGAAGAAAACGGCAACATAAGGAAGCACACGAGCTCATTTAAATCTGATGAAGGCAACCAAAGTTCCGATTATCCAAATGAGCATGTTGAGCCATATCGTAGAACCAACAATGCGATCGCAACGGAAATTGCAACATTAACCCCGATAATGCCCTACGGGGTTAACAAAAGCAGATTTGATCAAGTTATCAGGTCTATGAACGCGCCTATCACATTAGTTGCTGACATCAACAAAGCAGAAATGCTCGTGACAACCAAGAATTACCATAGGCGGGGTACTCAAGCGTTGAAAAGTGCCGAAAAAATGGGCAAACCAGTCTTTGTACTCAGAAAAAATACGGTTCACCAAATTGAGCAGTTTGTAAAAGCCGTTACAAAAACCGATACAGGGCCTATGCTTTCAGAATCTGAAAAATCATTGGCTCTGTTGGAGGCCGAGCAGGCATCACAAAGGATCTCCAGCGGGGAACCAAAAGTCCTGTTAAGGCCGCAAAACTCCTTTGTGAGAAGGCTCCAGCATCAAATAGCCACAGAATATGGACTGGAATCCCGTAGCGAGGGAAAAGAACCCCGTAGATCAGTACTTATATATAACGACACCGATGAATACTAAAAATGCTTTCATCGTACTTGAAGGAGTTGAAGGGAGTGGTAAAAGTACTCAGTCCCAGCTTCTTTCCCAAAAACTCTCATCTGAAGGCATTTCCAACTTATTGGTTAGAGAACCTGGAGGCACAGACACCGGTGAAAAGATAAGGGCCCTCATATTGGAAGGGTACGAACTGAACCCTCTGACAGAATTATTTCTTTTTTCAGCCGCTCGGTCGGAACTTATTCAAAATGAAATAATACCCGCTCTTGATTCCAACACTGTAGTCGTCTGCGACAGGTATATTTACTCATCAATCGCATACCAAGGCTATGCGAAAGGACTAAACTTAGACACTGTTGGCGAGGTCAATTCCATTGCAACCTCTCGTATAAGTCCTGACTTGGTGTTTTTATTGGACATAAACCCAGAAGTCTCTTTTGAAAGGAAAAAAGCAGATCCCAAAGATAGGTTTGAGAAAGAGTCTATAACCTTTCACAACAGTGTACGAAAAGGTTACCTATGCCTAGCTAAGTCAAACCAGAATGCTTGGCACATAATAGATGCCGAAAAATCCAGTGGAATCATAAGTGCAATAATTTGGGAGAAAGTAATTACTTTACTTAAGTGATTTACATTTTCTGATTTTCAAAAATAGCCAGTGGGTTGCCTTCAACCATTTGAGTCGCCCGATATGAGCCAATGATCTGCTTTGCAAATTTAAAACCCAAATTCATGTCGTAGCAACGCTGACCTTTTGCCATATGGGTATCAGAGGCGATGACATGAATTAATCCTTCTACCATCATATCTACTGAGACTCTCTGTGCTTTGTCGCCAAACTTACCATACAAACTGCTTGCGGTTATCTGAGATTTACATCCCATTCGTACAAGTTCCCCTAACAACTCTCGTTCATCTTGGAAAAGACTCATTCTTTCAGGATGAGCCAAAACCGGAATCAACCCAGACTGTAATAATTCAGCAATGACTTGTTCTATATACGAAGGACGGCCTTCCCAAGGCATTTCGACCAATATATATTCACTATTATTTAATGTCAGAGCCCTACCATTTTCAATGTCTTGCATCAAACCTACATCAACATGGTTTTCCATACCTAATTTGATGTCAATATCTGTCTTATTCTGAGAAAGTTTTCCATTTATATTAGAAACCAGATCTTTTATTAAATGCACGGAATGGTTTTCAGTTACATCCTTCCTGTGCGGCGTTGCAATAATCATTTTAGTGTTTTGGCTTTGCGCTATTTCGCATATCTGGATGGACTCTAGTAAATCTTCTGGCCCGTCATCAACACCGGGTAATAAATGGTTATGTATATCGTACATATCGATCATATTATTATGTTACACCTTTCAAATACTTTTCCCTTTCTCTGATAAAATCCTCCCAAATAAACTTTTTATACTGTGAAATGATTAAATTTGACAATTTTTCAACTGCTTATCAAAAAAAGATCGTAGAATTCATAAATTCAGTCAACGATTCTTTTAACTCTCCGAAAAAGTTAACGGATGTTTTCTTTGGGCAAACGATTAACGTACCCCCATCAAGCCCGGATACAGACTGTTATATAGCCTCTATCAACAACAATGTTTTTGGTTTTCTTCAAATAGTCGAAGAACCCTCCGTAAAGCGCATTGTCGGGCTTCAGACCATTCGTAAAGAGAGCAATTTTGCCGAAATATTCCAAAATTTCCTAACCATTTCCGTTAGACATGCAACCCTAACGGGGGCAAAAGTGATCCATTTTCAAATTTCCCAAAATGACCATGAATCAAAAAAGGTTTTAGAGTCTTCAGGTTGGCACAAAATCAAAACGTACTGGAATCTCAGGTTCGAGGAAACACATTTAGAAGATTTAGTTTTACCTGATGGCTATTCTCTTCGCCACTTCGTTAAAGGAAAAGATGAAAATACTCTTACTGACCTACAGAATCAATCATTTGGAAACCATTGGGGATTTTCTCCCAACGACATAGAACAAATTCGATACCGTACCCAAATGGAAAGAACTAATGACAAAGGCATTATATTTATAGAGAAAAAAGGGGAAATAGCTGGATACAATTGGACTATGGAGGCACATCATGGTGCTTCGTCGGTAGGATGGGTTGCAATGACCGGAGTTCATCCAAATTATCGGGGTTTGAGGCTAGGCAGAGCCGTCGTATTGGCAGGCATGCACTACCTCAAATCAAAAAATATATCCGGAATAGAACTTGAAGTAGACTCTGAAAATATACCTGCCACTAAACTATACAACAGTATAGGGTTTAGAAAAATAAATCAGACTTACTGGTATGAGAAGAGTATGTAGGTTCAAATAACCTGCGTATTTATCGAACCTGAAATAACTTCACCGTACAAATCAGCGGCCTTTTTTGAGCTAGCATCCCAACTTAGAGAGTAAGCTTTCTTTATCGCCTCTTTTGACATAAAACTATGCAAATCTTTATTTTTAAGTAGCACTTCTATTTGGGTTGCAAAGGCCTCCGGACACCTCCAGGGTATGAGATAGCCCGTGGAACCATGTTCAACAATTGACGGAATCCCACCAACTCTAGATGCTACAACTGGGGTCCCACATGCCATAGCTTCAATGACAACGAAACCCAAACTTTCATAATGGGAAGGTAAAACAAAAACATCTGCTGCAGAGTAATATGCGGCCAGATTATCATGAGCAATTGCACCTGTGAAAATCACTTTATCATCAAGTCTCATTTCAACCACCAGCGATTTAATGGACCGATAATATTCGTTGCTCTCTTCGTTCCCGCCAACAATATAAAGAGTAGTGTCCTCAACCGAAGATATCATTGATAACGCTTTAACTAGAACATCAAGCCCCTTTATCGGATCAATACGGCCAACAAATAGAACCACGTTGTTTTGCCGAGGAATATTCAATTGATTCCTTGCCGCATCCTTGTCAGTTTGGTGAAACATTTCCAAATCCACACCAGGTGGAACAACAGCAATCTTGTTGCTAAATGATCCGTACAACTGGTCAATGTCCTGTACTTCTTTTTGGGTCAATACTAGAATTTTATCGCTTCTGCACATCAACTTATATTCAGAAGCACTCCTTGATGTGTGTTCGTCTCCAACCGGAAGAGCTCTCGATTTAGTCTTTGCTAGAGTATGGAAAGTAATCACATGCGGAATTTCCCATGACTCAGACAGCAAATCACCAACCAAGCCTGAAAGCCAATAATGGCTATGCAATATGTCTATGTGAAGACCCTCATATTCTGTATAAATTTGAATGTTTCTGGAAAATTCGAAAACTAAATTAATAAGCTCATTTTTGGGAGACTCGATAGGCCCAGCACTTATATGAACAAGCTTGGATCTAGTTCCTAAGGG
>VFFY01000204.1 GCA_009392675.1 SAR202 cluster bacterium
CCTTCGATGGGTTCAATTTTAATTATCTCAGCACCCATGTCACTCAACAGCATGCCCCCAAACGGGGCAGCTATTATTTGGGTGAACTCAACGATTTTTATCCCGTCTAACGGACCTGGCAATTTAATCTCCGATTATTGAATGTAAATTACCTGACTATGTTATGTGATAATGTTATGAAAAACCATAACTTAGTCAAATCATCTGGCTGTGTTGTTTTTAAATACTCAGGACAAATATTGTGACATCGCGTACCAACTGGCACAAAGAACATCCCGGGGCTTGTACTTGCGCAAAATGCCAAGAATCGAACCGGATAAAGATAAACTCATCTGGCAAAATAGGTCGAAATGAAAAATGTCCCTGTGGTAGTGGAAAGAAATATAAGAAGTGTCATGGCCCTTAAAACTTCTGCCTAGGGTGTTTATGCTCTTCAGTAATTGAAGCCTCTTTGACTCACAATAATTCCTTTATACGCTCAGCAACAATTTTACCCATAATCTTTCGTCTGCAACGTGAAAAGAAAGAGAAAGATTTTTTGACCATCGAGTAAATGAATGAATTTACTGAACTTCTGAATATACCAAATACCCTCTTTCGAAGACTATTCTAATCCTCCAAGAAACCTAGAAATTGGTCGCCTTTGACTGTTCATATATTGGGAGGTCTATGCGATCAGAGCATTGAGTCAAAGTGATATTACACTATTGGCATTCATCAAAAAGAAGGCTTTTATCTGGTTCTTCTATTGCTGAGCTACTACTTAACATCGTAGGCAATCTACCTTTGAAGGCATTGTCTATTGATTCATATTAGTAAGCATTTCTGAAACTTCACCCAAATCCTCCTGTCTCCTTTGTATCACCCCTTGAAGCTGCTTGGCTATGTCGGCGTAATTAAATCCAGACAGATCTAATGGCTTATCTCCCGTACCGTATTGAGGTTTAGAATAATCAGTTTCCGATGTTGATATGTTTGAAGCTTTTTCAACCCATTCCTGCGGAAGTCCACTAACCCCATGTAAGGCGCCCACTATGCCACCCACCATTGCACCGATAGTGTCTGCATCTCTCCCAAAGTTAGCGGCATATGTAATAGCCTTTCTAGGTGATCCGTTAGAAAGATACAAAATTGCTAACGTTGCAGGTAAGGTCTCCCTCGAATCGCACAATACTGGTCTCAAAGAAGATTCATAGTAGGATTGCCTGAATTTTTCGTATGTGCCCTCTCTTTCTGCCAAGGCCAAGGCATTTGAGATGAGCTCTAATAAAATCTTTGAACTGAGTGGTGCTAAATGTTTGTACGAAGTTTCTATAACTTCTTTCATGGTGATGCTAGGTTTGAATGCTGCAGCAACAGCTGCTGCAATAACGCACGCAGCATCCCTACAAAAACCAGTCGGTCCATTATGTATTAGAGAGGCGATTTCCTGTGTTTCGAGGGATGCCTGTCTAGGATTGCCTGCGTTGATAATACCCATAGGAGAAATTGCCATAGCGGTTGAGGAGCTTTGCATGTTTCCCCAGCCCGCGTATGCAGGTAGGGATAAACCTTCTGAGAATTTATGAAAAGCATTTTTCACAGATATGAACCAAAGCCGGTAATTCTGCTCACGATAGTCTATAAATGATTGAGCGAAGGCATCGACGTTTGGGTATCCTTCACTTTTAAATATGGCACTTAGAAGTTGATGTTTCACAGCCGTGTCATCTGTACCAAGACCCCTGAAGTCTGTTATACCCTCAGGACCATATTTGTCTTGAATTTCTCCGTAGGTCAAACCTTCTCCTGGAGCGCCCATAGCGTCCCCTATCATTCCACCTAGGAGGCTACCATGAATTTTATCTAGTAATTGGTTCATCGGTAAATAATCTCCATAACCTACATAGTTAATAGTTTTTACAGTGTATAGCTACTAGGAACCGTTTGCCCATCCGCCATCAATGATATGAGTTTGTCTAGGCGTAAAGCTACTCTCAAGAGAATTATTCGCTGACGTTAGTATTAAAAGGGTTTATAAACTTGGAAGTGACGTATGCATGTCTATAACCATAACTTTGGGAAGGCTTAAATATAGAGTTAGGGAGATTCCCCGAACTTTTATGAGGCCACTTTCAAACAATCACAGCGCTTAAACTTTACATAGAGGAACTCCACTCCCCATCTACTCAAAGAAGCTGACGGCATTTTCATAAATGTTGGTTTGTTGTATGAGATAAACCGAGGCGATTTTAGTGACGAGTTTGTTGTAGCGAGCCAGGACTCGAACCTCCAACCTTTGGGTTATAAATGGGACTAGGAAGTGTTCATTTAGTGAGGCATTTTCTGTTTAGTCGTAGGAACTTATTTCAACTGAAAGCTGAGCAAGTTCTCGAAGAAGAGTGTTCAGGTAATCTGACTTATCTTACGGTGATTGAGTAATTGTCGCTAAAAGGCCAGACTTTTACGAGTTGGCGCTTGTATTAGGGGCACCAGCGGTAACTCCACCGTCTATTACCATTTCACTGCCCGTCATGTACGAAGATTCGTCTGAAGCCAAAAACAAGGCTCCGTAGGCGATTTCTATAGGCTTTGCAACTCGTTGAAGTGGGACAGTGTTTTTTATCCTATTTTTATTTTCTTCGCCCTGTATTCTATGAGAAATCATATCTGTGTCGGTAGCACCTGGATGAATGGAATTAGCCCTGATTCCGTAGCTGCCGTACTGGACAGCTGTGGACTTCGTGAATATTCTGACTGCGCCTTTTGAGGCGTTGTAGACTGGCTGTATAGTTGGTTGACCAACTAGGCCAGAAATGGACGATATGTTGATGATAGAGCCGCCACCCGACTTTTTCATCTCAGGGATTACATGTTTCGTACCTAAAAATACACCTTTTGCGTTTACATCCATGACGGTATCCCAAATTTCTTCAGTCGTGTCGTCATTGGTGCCCCAGACTGCAATACCGGCATTATTTACAAGTATGTCTATTTTCCCGAAACGGGATACTGCTATTTCAACAGTCTTTTCCCAATTCTCAGAGTCAGATACATCTAAGTGAGTATAGAAACATTCACCACCGAGTTCTGCAACCTCTGCTTCCAGTTTTTCACCTTCTTCATCGAGAATATCCGCTATGACTACTTTTGCTCCTTCCTTGGCAAATAACTTTGCCTCGGCTGCACCCTGGCCTCTGGCTCCCCCAGTTATTAAAGCAACTTTTCCTTCGAGTCTCATATCAACTTATCCTCAACTTTCTCATAAATTACATTAATCCATCAAACTGAATAATACAGTAGAAGAAGGGAATAATTAGGAGCACTATTGATGCCCAATTGTCGGTAAAGGTTTTATTCGTTTGTATTCTTTCAGCACGATGTTACATGGAAATAACGATTTATTCTTTATGGGGAGCAACTAAATACTTTTCACCAGTAGCTTGTTTCGCATAGGATTTAATAGTTTCCGGCTGCAGCATTTCTTCAAAAGATATTTCTTGAGTGTAGTGGCTAGCAAAAGTGGTCCTAATTTCTTTAACTACTCGCTCACGCATCTGTTGAAATTTTTCCATGCCAAATTTCCCTATCATTGGAGTTAAAAGCCATCCGCCAAGTCCCCATTGCATGCCAAATGATCTGTTCAGAATTGTGGGTGATTGATCGAGTCCACCGTAGATATAAACCTGTTTATAGGTATCTGAACCATATCGACTATATTCTTTAGC
>VFFY01000205.1 GCA_009392675.1 SAR202 cluster bacterium
AGAGATATCAATGCCTCTCAGCAGGTTATAGATGATGATGATGCCATCGATGAGAAGCAGCAAGATATTGAAGATAAATGTATAGAATTAATAGCTTTGGAAGCGCCTATGGCAGGAGATTTGAGGGTAATCATATCCGTGATGATGATGGCCACGGAACTTGAGAGGATAGGGGATTATGCTGAAGGTATTGGCAAAATCAGTTTGGCAATGGGAGATCTTCCACCACTAAAGCCACTTATAGATATCCCACGTATGTCTGACCTTGCAACCGATATGTTGAGAAGGAGTACTGAAGCTTTCATAAATAGAGATACTACCTTGGCTACCTCCGTTAGGGATGATGATGACGTGGTCGATGAACTTTACAACCAAGTGTATAGGGAGCTTTTGACCTTTATGATGGCGGATCCGAGCACCATACAAAGAGCTACCTACCTAATTTGGGTGGCTCACGACCTAGAGAGAGTTGCAGATAGGACAACAAATATGTCAGAGCGGGTTATATGGTTGGTGACGGGCCAGAATCCTGATTAGATGAATCGTCTTTCCAGGTCATTCGATTGCCCCAAGCCTTCTCTAATTTACATGCGAGTTTGTGAGCTACATCTTCAATCTTTGGGTGATCTTCAATCTCTTCTTCAATGGAAGTGACCACACAACCATGCATGCCGCAGGGAATAATGTGATTGAAATAGGATAAATCTGTAGTTATATTTAAGGCCAATCCATGTGAAGTGGTCTTTTTGCTGACCCTGACTCCAATAGCGGCTATCTTCCTGTCTTCCACCCAGACTCCGGTCGGCATATTTTGCTCGTTCGTGATGATGCCATAATCAGCAAGACACTCAGCGATAGAAACTTTCAGTGAATTGACATATCCAGATGGTGTTAATTCAATCCGATCTAATTTTATTATTGGGTAAACTACTAGCTGACCTGGGCCGTGATAAGTCACTTCTCCACCTCGATCGGTATTTCGAATTTCAAGATTCAGCCGTTTAATGGCATCGGTTTCTATTAATATATCCTCCGGTCTTCCCATCCTACCCAAAGTGTATACATTTGGGTGCTGAAAAATCAGAACCTGGTCGTCTCCTCCTGCTGCTACTTTAGCATGAGTTTTCTGCTGCATGACTTGACTTATGTCATACCTGACTAAACCATAGTATGTAGTCAGCATTCTGGCCTCGGCTAGTAAATTGGTGTTTCTGAATTTATATTTTCTAGCAAGTTCTTCACAGACATACTGAACGCACTTGCTTCTGCTCCATCCATTATTCTGTGATCAAAGGATAAGCAGATATTCATCATAGATCTTATGGCTATGGCATCTTCTCTGACCACGGGATGTTTGACGATTGCTTCTGTAGTCATTATGGCTGCCTGAGGATGGTTCACTAATGGTCTGGAGGATGCAGATCCCAAGGCGCCTGTATTATTTAAAGTGAATGTACCAGCCTGGACTTCGGGTAGGCCCAACTTACCATTTTTTGCCTTGGTTACGAGATTTTCCATAATGCCAGCTATTCCGGCTATGCTGAATAGATCGGCGTTGTGTATTACTGGAACTACCAATCCGTCAGGGGCTGCAACAGCTATACCAATATTTATGTTTTTTTTCAGGATGATTCCTTCTTCTGACCATGATGAATTCAGTAATGGATTTTTCTTTAGTGATTCGGCAACTGCCTTTACTACAAACGGCAAGTAGGTGATGTTGATACCTTCCTTATCCATGAAGGATTTTTTAATGCTTTGTCTTTTTAATACCATCCCCGTGACATCTACAGCTACTTCGCTCCAAGCTTGGGGTATTAAAGTTGCGCTTTTTACCATATTGGCCGCTATCATTTTTCTCACCGGGCTAAGGGGAATTTTTTCTTGATCTTCCCTAAGGTTGGTGTTGTTTGCTGGCATCGCTGGTAAATCTTTGTTTTCTGGCGGAGTTAAACCTGATTCAATAAATGCGGCTACGTCTTTTCGGGTGATCCTTCCGTTAATTCCAGTGCCAGCAATTTGAGATAGGTCTATTTTATTCTCCTCTGCTAGCCTTAAAACTGCTGGAGAGTATCGGCTTTTTTGGGATGGATTTTTGCCCCGAGTTGATAGGGGTTCCTCTCGGCTAATTGGACCACCAGATCCAGTCGGCCCGACAGGAGCAGTATTTTTTAAAAGCACTCCCGTAGTGCCAATATACTGTTCTGTTACATCTGGTCCAGATTTATCGTGATTAGCATTTTCTTCATTTTCGTTTGTTTCGATGTCGGCAATGAGACCGCCCATTTGGACGGTTTCGCCTTCATTAGCGATTATTTCCCGAAGAACTCCTCGTACCGGGGAGGGAAGTTCCATATTAACCTTATCGGTGACGACTTCGACCAAGGGGTCATATTTTTCTATCTTATCCCCAACATTTTTTAACCATCTGCCTATGATCCCTTCAGTGACAGATTCACCTACCTGTGGAAGTTCAATCTTCATGGTTTCTAATACTCTGCTAATTCTTTGATTGCTGTCGATATTTTTTCTGTGTCTATCATAAACATATTTTCAAGTGGTGGGCTGAAAGGCATTGCCGGGACTTCAGGTCCACCTAATCTGATGACCGGAGCATCCAAGTACTCAAAGGCGTGTTGGGAAATTAAAGCCGATACTTCAGATCCAATCCCGAGTGCTTGATTGTCCTCATAAACTATTAGAGTTTTTCCGGTTTTTTTCACTGTGTTAATGATGCTTTCCACATCCAGTGGCCTTACAGTTCTTAGATCTAAAACTTCCACACTAATGTTTTCTGAACTGGCTATTTGGGCCGCTTCCAAGCAATGATGTACCATCAATCCATAGGTAATTATACTTATGTCTTCACCGGGTTTCTTTACATCAGCTTTTCCTAATGGAATTGTATATTCTTGGTCCGGCACTTCACCTTTTACGAGCCGGTATGTCCTTTTGTGCTCGAGGAATATTACTGGGTCGTCGTCTCTTATTGAGGACTTTAACAGGCCTTTTGCATCATATGGAGTTGAAGGTGTTACCACTTTTAGCCCTGGAGTATGCGCAAAAAGAGCTTCAACGCTTTGCGAGTGGTATAGGGCTCCCCTTACTCCTCCACCTTGCGGGGCTCGCAGCACCAGCGGGGCGTTTAGTTTACCTTCTGTACCATATCGTACCTTTGCGGCCTCACCAACAATTTGATTTATAGTTGGCCAAATAAAATCGGCGAATTCTATTTCGGCAATAGGCCGGAGCCCACTCATGGCTGCTCCTAAAGCGATTCCGGCTATTGAAGATTCAGCAAGGGGTGTGTCTATTACCCTTTCCTCACCGAATTCAGATAAGAAACCTTCGGTGGCAAGGAATACCCCCCCCCTGACACCAATATCTTCCCCCATGATGAACACTCGTTCATCGTTCCGCATCTCTTCGCGCATGGCTTCCCTAATAGCTTCTAATACAGTTATTACAGCCATTTCCTTTATCTACTCCGCATACACATGTTTGAAAAAATCGACAGTTTCAGGATACGGGGCATCCTCTGCTTCTTCAGTTGCTCTATTTACAGTTTCTTTTGCATTTTCACGAATATATTTGTCTTCTTTTAGGTCCAGGATCTTTCCTTCCAGAAGCTGTTCTCTAAGTAACCTCAAGGGATCTCTTTTCTTTGCTTCTTCAATCTCTTGAGAAGATCGATATATGGAGTCGTCGTCGTCACTGGTGTGAGGAAGATATCGCTCGACCTTCGCTTCTATTAAAGTGGGCCCTAAGCCGGTTCTAGCTCTAGCCACAGCTTCGACGGTAGTCTCATATACTTCTACGATATTGCACCCATCTATTTCTATTCCAGGCATTCCATACCCTTCAGCTCTCGCAGCAACATTATCCACAGCCATTTGCTTAGATAACGGAACAGATATGGCATATCCATTGTTTTCGCAAAAAAATATAACAGGAAGCGTGTGGATGGCAGCAAAATTCATGGCTTCGTGGCAATCACCTGCGCTGGAAGCCCCGTCCCCAAAATACACCATTATGACCCTGTCTTCCTTCTTCATCTTTGCAGTCAATGCTGCTCCAACGGCTTGAGGTATCTGTGTTGCTATGACATTTGAAAGATTAATTACACCATATTCAGGATGGGCACCATGAGTTGGGAACTGCCTTGCCCCGCTTAATGGCTCTCCTTTTTTCGCAACAAAACCTTTAATTATTTCGGCTGGGGTCAATCCAAGTGTAAGCAGCACGGCAAGGTCCCGATAATAAATGTAGCATTGATCATATCCTTTCCGAAGGGCTGCCACTGACCCAATTTGTCCTGCTTCATGTCCCTGCGAAGAAGCCATGATAGCCGCCTTACCTTGGCGATTTAGCATCCAGATACGCTCATCAAGAGTTCGACAAAGAACCATCTCTTCGTACATTTGCAGAAGCAAATCGTTCTTGATTTTCAAATTTGTTTCCATTGGGTTGTTCTCAGCAATTTTTTTTCTTATAGCCTGGATACGAGAATGTCCGAATTCCTAAGGGCATTATATTGAGGATATCAGAGGGAGGTCAAAATTATTTAACAGAAGGTAAATGAACGGTAGAGCCTAGTTAGAGGATCTAAATCTATATCCAACGTTCCAGATAGTTTCAATGTATGGATTTTCTGAATTATTCTCTATTTTGCTTCTTAGCCTTCTTATGTGCACATCCACTGTCCTCGTTCCACCAAAATAATCATAGCCCCATATTTGGTTCAAGAGCGTTGCCCGGTCATATACCCTGCCAGGGTTAGATGCCAAAAGCAGTAGCAACTCATATTCCTTAAACCTCAGATTAACCCTGATATTGTTTATAAGAACCTCATAATTGGAAGGATTGATTGTAAGGTCTCCTCTATTTATCAGAT
>VFFY01000206.1 GCA_009392675.1 SAR202 cluster bacterium
GCTGACCAGATGATTCTAATTCAGGATCCTGCTGCTGAAAATTTAGATGCATTAGGTACTGCAACCGTACTTTCAAAGGCTATTGAGAAAGTAGGAGAGGCAGATATAGTCATTTGCGGGCAACAAGCATCAGATTGGGACAATGCTCATGTCCCTCTAGGCATTTCAGAAATGCTAGGGGTAGCCTGCCTATCAGAGGCTAGAAGCATAGAATTGGGAGACGGAACCGTCACAGTAGCTAGCTCACGTTCAGATGGATATGAAGTGTTTGAGGCCCCTTTACCATGTCTTATTACGGTTAATAATGAAATAGGCCAACCAAGATATCCCACCTTAAGAGGAATCATGCAGGCAAGTAGAAAAACACCTGAAACATGGACTTTGAGTGATCTGGATCTGTCGGAGTCAGATGTGTCACCTGCTCTGACCCTATCTGAACTTTTCATACCTGCTAGTGATAGGCAATGTGAAATTATAGAAGGGGAAGACGAAGCTGACTCTGGAAGGTTGCTAGCACTCAAACTGCGAGAAGAGAAAATAATATAACTATCGGGATTTTTCATAATTAACACGGAGTTCCTATAATGTCAGAAATAATCATATTTGCCGAAATTGACGGTGAAGGCCTACATTCAACAGTGGGCGAATTGATATCGGCCGGAAAGAAAATAGCGGAGGATACAGACGACGTCATCTCTGCAGCTTTAATTGGAGGCAACCAGGATTTAGCCTCCCAAGCTATAGCATTGGGGGCTGACAAGGTTTACCTAGCAAACGATGATGCTATTCAAGAAGGTATAGCTGATGCCTACTTGGCAGCCATGCACAGAATATGCATTCAAGTTGAACCCACAGTGGTTCTCACCTCTAAAACCCCAATTGGGCGGGCTGTAGGGCCAAGATTAGCATATAGGCTTGGGTCCGGGATCGCTCAAGATTGTACGGATGTTTCTTTAGACAGCGATTCAGGAAGAGTTACTGCCACCAGACCAGTCTATGGTGGGAATGCAATGGCTAAGTTTACTTTTGCAGACAAGGACCCTCAGGTCGTCATCATGAGACTGAAAGCATTTGAAGCAGCTGCACCCGACTCTTCAAGAAATGGAGAGGTGGTTGAGTTTGAAATATCGCTTGATGAATCTGATATTAAATCTAAACTGGTTGAAACAGTCAAAGAAGAATCTGAAGGAGTCCGCCTTGAAGATGCGGCAGTGATAATAGGAATGGGACGGGGCCTAGGCGGTCCAGAGCCATTCTCGCAACTTGAGGAATTGGCAAAAGTTTTCAACGGAGCTGTCGGTGCATCTAGAGCGGTATGTGATGCCGGTTGGTTAGACCACTCTTACCAAATCGGATTAACAGGAAAAACAGTTACCCCTGACGTTTACATAACAGTTGGCATATCTGGTGCTAGCCAGCATATGGCTGGTTGCTCCTCATCCAAAAACATAGTCGCAATAAATAAAGACGGCGATGCCAATATTTTTAAAGAGGCGAGTTTTGGGGTTGTGGGGGATTGGGAAAAAGTATTACCAGCCTTCACTGCAACAGCAAGAGAACTACTTCAGTCTTAGCAACAATTAACAGTTAAGTATATTTGAATCTAAAACCTGGTAAAAATTTGTGAATGGAAATAATTTTCAAGACGATATAGAGGAAATAAAAAACACCCTCCTTGAGGCTGATGTAGTCTCACTATTTTTTCCATACTTTGGGAAAACTGTCCTAATCGATATCCGTTCCAATGAAACCGACGGACCCGCCCTAATCTTGACGGAAATGGTTAGAAACCCAAGGGAAAGGATTCGAAGCATGGAACAATTGAGGCCAGGATTTAACGATCCCGAAAAAATGGTTTTAATCCCATGGGTAAGGTACTTAGAAACACTGATTGATAGTGGGATTTGGAGCATAGTTATTAAGAAATTAGAAGATGCAAGCTTCATTGATTCAAAAGCTTCGGCCAATGAGATTTTGGAGAAACTCCGAAACCTCGAGCACAATGAACTGGCAGAGGCAGTAAATGGACCATCCTACAAAACAATATGGTCAAAATCGGAAAAAAGATGACCCGGAAAATGTTATTCATTCCGATAAATTTCGTAAATACGGGTGACTAGATGCTAGGATTTATAGGAGGAACGGGACCGGAGGGCAAAGGTCTTGCATTGCGATTCGCCATAAGTGGGCTCAATGTTTTCATAGGATCAAGAGAGAAACAAAAAGGTGCCGAGGCTGCGAAGGAAATTTGTTCACAGTTCACGGAAATTGGGAGTGACATGGTGGTGGGTGGCACCAATGAGGAAGCCGCAATCGCTTCAGACATAGCAGTTATATGTACTCCCTATGCCGGTCACAAAGCTACATTGGAAAACTTGAAACATGATCTGAAAGGGAAAATTGTAGTGGATGTAGTGGCACCGTTGTCATTTAAAAAAGGATCTGTTTCAGCAATAAATGTTGGAGAAGGATCAGCTGCAGAGCAAGCTCAATTACTATTACCTGACTCCTCCATTGTAGGGGCTTTCCAAAATGCGAGTGCTGAAGACCTTCTATTGCCTTCTCAGGATATGGAATGTGACGTTATCGTGTGTTCGAATGATCAATCGTCAAAAGAACAAATAATGCTTCTTGGAGAACGTATTCCAGGTGTTAGAAGCATAGATGGCGGCAACTTGCAAAATGCTAAATACGTCGAACAGCTTACCGCATTACTAATTAATATAAATAAAATTTATAAGGCTCATTCCTCAATAAAAATTGTTGGTATATAGGAGTAGAAAACTTCGTCAACCCCACTAGAAAATTTTTGAGATTAATTACTTGTGTAATGCTAATAGGCTTGTGTTACTTCTTTTGGTTCAGCCAACCCGTATTACTTGCCTCAACACCTGATGAATGGTTTATCGAATCCCGCATCTACCACCAAATAGAGTATCCCAATAACATTCAATTTTACCTATCTGGCTTTTCTAATGAAAACCTCTTAGAAGTTCGGTTAAAATATTCCTTCAGTAACTCAAAGATATTATCTTATAAATATGCTGAACCTCCCTCCAAAGGCGAAATCCAGTCAGGAGTTACTTTGGATAC
>VFFY01000207.1 GCA_009392675.1 SAR202 cluster bacterium
AAAAACCGTTGAGGTAACACTCGTGCGAGTTCGACTCTCGCCTTCGGCACCAAGCTTTTTCATACCTGAAAAGAGCTTTATGCATTCAATTAACGGTTTGGTGATATCTATAGCAAAACAACAGTCACAAAATCAGACCAATTGGGTTCATTTAATACTAGCTTGATGAGGCTCAGCTGAATAAATGACCTGCATCCGCAAATCTATTTATTTGGAAACGCCTGCGGTCACCGTTTATAGAACTACTTGGATCCCAGCTATCAGGATCAATTTCAAAATCAAATATTGCTGTGTTAGGTATTCTTAGATTCCATACACGATTGGTTCCAAGAATTACTGCGATCAAATGAACTAAAAATCCACTATGTGAATAGGCAATAACAAAATCTTTGGAGTTATGGCCTTTAACAAGAAATCCTATAACTGTCTCAGCTCTTTGCCTAATCTGATAGCGAGTTTCAGCCTTTGGGACTAAATCAAAATTTCTGGATCTGCGAAATTCTTCAAATATATCAGAGTATTCCGTCGATAACTCATCAGATGTTTTCCCCGAAAATACTCCGGCATCATTTTCTCTCAGATCTTGAATTTTATGAATAGGTGTGGTGGGCAAAGATATTTCAGCTGTTTTGTAGGCTCTTGTTAATGGACTAGAGTAAACATGAGTAGGTTCCACTTCCTCCTTAACGAATCTTCCACGAAGCTTTTCACATTGGCCTTGACCCTCTTTCGATAGATCAAAATCCATGGTCCCCTGCCAGCGACCCTCAGCATTCGCCTTGGATTGTGCATGCCTGACTAAAATTAATCTCATTTTTTATTTCCTAATGGCGAGAGGCTGTCGGATTTAAACTGGTTAGTCTGTTTTCTAAACCTATCGAAAATCCCTCCAGCAACAACTAAAAGTCCCGCAAATATCATCAAAATGGTGGACAATTGAAATGCCCTCGCCATTGCTGACGCATATGCGGTTCGCAAACCGATATCTTTAAGTTTCTCGGGGTCCGATAAATCTGCTTCATACCCTAGCCCGCCCATTACTGAAACTACGATAGCGGTTGGTATTGCGATTCCTACAATATGAGCACCATTCCTAGTTAAATTTAAAAATGCAGAGACAATGCCATAATGTTTTCTACCGGCACTCCCCATAATCGCACTCGTATTAGGGGCCATAAAAATACTCATTCCCATGCCAGACAATCCTGACGCTATCCCCACTAAAGCAAGGGTGGAAGTCAGAGTAACTTCAGAGAACAGATACATCGCCACAGCACAAAAAGCCATTCCGATAACTGATGGACCAGTGGTGCCAATTCTGTCAGCTAATCGCCCACTAATCGGACCAAAAATAGCCAATGAAATAGACCCCGGCAATAAATACAGTGCTGCGGTGGCTGTTGTTAATCCTAGCCCTGAAACCAGAAAAAATGGCATTAAGAAAAACGTGCTTGAGCTTGCAGTAAAAGATATAAACCTTGACGAGGAGCCCAAAGAAAAGGAAAAGGATTTAAATAGACTAAGAGGCAATATTGGTTTTTTTGCTGTTTTTTCTCTAAAAAGGAACGCAGCGAACAACAATATAGAACACAGCGTTCCCAAAATAATATAAGGAGAAGACAGTGATAATTTAACGCTAAAAGTTATAACCAACATTAGTGAGAGCAGGAATAACGCAGAAATGAAAGTTCCACTCCAATCGAAATTCTTGATGGAATCTTTTTTACCAGAGCTTCTCTGAGGGTCCGGCGTCAAAATTAACATAGCAATACACATTGCAAAAATGCTAAACATTGCTATGAAAATAAAAATGGCCCTCCATCCAAAATAACTATCAATACTGCCACCTAATACCGGGCCTCCAATAGCTCCTAGGCCAACGATCGTCATATGTAACCCGAGAGCTTTACCTCTCTCTTCATCAGGAAAAGAACGCGCAATCATTGCCATGCCATTCGCCTGTAAGGCTGAAGCACCAATACCCATAAAAATTTTGCCTACTATCACCATCCAAAATTCTTGAGAAAAACCAGTGAGGGCTGTAGCGCAAGCAAATATCAACAGCCCAAATATCCATATCCTTTTTCTCCCTATGGAGTCAGCAATAGCCCCCGCCGGCATCATTAACGCACTTACACTCAACATGTAGGCAATGGCCATCCACTGGGCAGTGGGAATATCTGCCCCAAAATGCTCTGCAATACTGGGTACAACTATAGATGTCGCAGACTGTTCAACAATGGATATGAAAGTGCCAATAGCAACTGCCCCGTAAATCCACCACCGATATGAAGGTTTGTCTTGGATCCGACTTAAAAAGAAATTCATCGGTCCTATTTTCTACTGTGCTCCAATTTGGGTAATGTGGATTTCTCCCTCGCCATCAGCAGCAAATAGGCTTTGAAAGTCATACCCTCTACGTTTAAGTTCATCACTGCCACCAGCCCTTCGATCCATTATGGAGAGCACTTTAACAACCTCACACCCTTCATCTTCAACCGCTTCTATGGCGTGAAACAAACTGCCTCCCGTTGTGCATGTGTCATCAACCACAGCAACCTTCTGTCCTTTATAAAAATGTCCTTCAATATTTCTACCGCCGCCGTGAGTCTTTTTCTCCTTCCGTACAATCAAAGCCGGCACAGGTTTCCCTTCGATGTAACTCAAGGTACTAACGGAGGAAACAATCGGATCAGCTCCTAAGGTAGGTCCTGCTAAAGCCTCTGCATTACATTTGTACAGGATAGGTAAAAAGCACTTAGCTGTGAGATATGATCCTTCCGGATCTAGAGTTAATAGCCTACCATCAAAGTAGTAACTGCTTTTATTTCCTGATGACAGGGTGAATTCACCGAATAGCAGAGCTTTTCTCTCTTTAGCTACTTCTAACAATCTATCGATATCTTTCATTTCAATAACAGGATATATTCCACAGTGTTAATTTAGGCCAATGAATGATATAGCTTTTCCTTCTGAATGTATTCATTTACTTCCTGAGGAATTAACTCGGTTACATCCACACCATTTTGAATAAGGTTTCTCACTCTAGTGGAAGAAATCTCAGGAGAGTTAACTTCGATCGTTCTTAATGAATATTTCCTTTGCCTGGACAGATACGATTTCGATGTATCGATTTGGAACCCGGGACGGGTTAATCCAACAACTTCACATTCGGAGTGAAGTGAGTCTGGATCTTGCCATTTATCCATTTCAATTATTGAATCCGTCCCAAGCAAAACAATTACTTCATGGCCCTCTCGTTTCAATTCTCTTACCGTGTCTATGGTATAGGAAGGTCCAGACCGGAAAATCTCAATATCTGATACATCCAAGAAAGGAACTTTTCGAATTGCCAAGGACACCATGCGGTATCTTTCCTTTGGCGATGCCACTAATTTGGTTCTTTTTAGATAAGGATCTCCAGCAGGGACCATAATTACTTT
The DNA here is from genome assembly GCA_009392675.1 of SAR202 cluster bacterium. Lineage (GTDB taxonomy): Bacteria > Chloroflexota > Dehalococcoidia > Lucifugimonadales > UBA826 > UBA11996. Next base: position 3,444 of record VFFY01000207.1, read on the forward strand.
ATCTAATTTGAGAATTCGATGAGCAGAATTGGCAGCTTCAATATGACCATTGTGTATGGGGTCAAAAGTTCCCCCGAAGAGCCCAACGAACACTCCAAACTCCTAATGAATTAACTATGTCGCTATTTGCTAGTAATTTTACGACAGGGTACAGGTTATAGTTGCAAATTCCTGATATTCTACAACCAATGAACACTCGGGTTTGAGGCATTTTACTTTATGAAGTACGACTATTTAGTGATAGGAGCGGGTTCTGCAGGAGCGATA
>VFFY01000208.1 GCA_009392675.1 SAR202 cluster bacterium
GGTCTGCAAAACCTCTATTCGGCGGTTCGAATCCGCCCGTCGCCTCCAAAAATTTCTTCAACAAGTAAGGCACCATATGCTACAGCACCAACATGAATCCCCTCTTTGGATAATCCGAACTTCATAATGTCACCAAAAAAAACCTCTGAATTAGTTTTGCTCGGAACTGGAGGCGGCCCTAGAATATGGGCCGCCCGATCTCAACCCGCAAGCGCCATAGTTGTCGATGAATGTGTCTACATTATAGATGCCGGTGATGGTGTCACGGGTCAGTTAGCCAAATCAGAAATAGATACCAATTTGATAAAGGCGATATTTATAACTCACAACCATTCAGATCATGTTGCCGATTATGGAACACTACTTTTACGCACCTGGCAAAGTGGCCATAAAGGCCCTATTAACTGTTTCGGCCCTCCGCCGCTAAAAAATATGACCAATTCATATATGGACTATATGCATTGGGACATCAATCTTAGAATCCAACATGAAGCGCGACCCGATTTCAAGTCAATGATCAATGTTTTGGAGATAACACATAACTCATCCGTCTACCAAGACTCGAACGTGAAAGTAGATTGCATAAAAGTACCTCACGGGGAGGCTGACCCATCTTACTCATATCGTTTTCAAATCGACGAAAAGGTAATAGTTTTTTCTGGGGATACTTCTAAAAGCGAAGCTCTAATAGATTTTTCTTCAGGAGCAGACATACTTGTTCATGAAGTTCTTAATCTTGAGGGTGTGGAGGCAATTATAGAAAAAACCTATCCTGGAAACGAAGCATTCAGGAGTCACATAATTGAAGGGCACACAACAATGTCCGAGGTAGGGGAAATAGCCAGCCAGGCGAATGTGAAAACTTTAGTTCTAAACCATTTTGTACCGACCGGTTCTCCGTTTTTGGACAAGGAAGAAATATGGCAAGATGGGGTACGCAAAACTTTTAACGGACAAATAATCGTGGGCACTGATTTATTAAGGATACCTTTGTAGTTCAAAAATATTGTGGAGAATTACTCAATTGGGAAAAAAAGGCTTCACATGTTCTGCCAATAGGTCCATTGTGCGAAATACAATGCTTTGATCCATTTCTCCCGTGTTAATTTTCATCATGAGATTTTTCACACCGATTTTATCCAATTCTGAAATCTGTTCTGCTACATCTTTTGGTGTGCCTGTTATAAAAATATTGTCGAAGTCTTTTTTTGATATTTCTCTAGGTTTTGATAGACCCTGTGATCCGGATTTGGGGTTATATTTATCCCTAGCGGCTTTGAAAAAAGTCTGTTCCCTTGTATAACCGTCAAAGGCTATTTCTTCTGCTTCAGAACGGCTTTCCGCAACCACAATGTTTTTGTTGACCCACACCTGGTCCAGAATATCCTCTATTTCCGACTCGGTGATTTCCGTTGATTCCAACGATTTTGTAAAGACTTGAAGTCTGTCTTTTATAGAATGATTTTCCTGAGCTGCTATCAAAATCGGACGTCTCTTCGACCCCATTTCAATTGTGGATTCCCTACTGATACAAGCCCGTAATAAAGGAGGGTGTGGTTTTTGTAATGGCATCGGCCTCAATTCCGGAAATGCGAGATCCCAATATTTACCTTTAAACTCCACAGGCTCCCCGGTCCATGCCTCCAAAATAATCTCTTCAGCTTCTGAAATGCTATCTGCAGCATCCGACATTGGAACCCCAAACCCAATATATTCATATTCATTAAAAGCTGATCCTTTACCTGTACCCAACATCATTCTTCCCTTACTCAGATGGTCCAGTAATGCCACTTGTGCTGCCAACCTGACCGGATGATGCAAAGCCATTTCAACTACAGCAAAGCCTATAGTTACATTCTTTGTTCTCTGTGCTATTGCACCCGCGAACACCACCGGGTCAGCATAGGCAGTCGCCCCATCAAAGTGATGTTCAGATAACCAAATTGAATCAAACCCTAGAGCCTCCCACCTATCAATTTCAGTTAGGGTGTCGTCAATAACATGTCCATCATTTTTTGAATTTTGAGATATAGGAAAAACCCAAGAGCCGAATCGCATAAATTACACACCTTAAATAGTTAATTAGACATTATGAAATTACAGTCTACAGAGTATTTCATCACCCAAAGGTGACGATCATTATACTGACTCAATACCTTTTTCTATCAAGTTATTGTTTCCATACCATGAGCATTCTCCTAACCCCGTTATTCCTTCATCAGTATGCACTTCCACAAACAACCAAGGAAGATTATCTATAGGCATGGTTATATAAGTTTTAACATCTGTTATTTTCATTAATCATCCTCATTGAAGATTTCTTTCTAAATCTCAAATAGTGAATAAGGCACCTAGTCACTACTATCCGTTTCACTTTGTTTGAGAATGTATTTTTTCAACATAACTTCAATTTCCTGGCTTGTGTACAAGTCATCAGGACCTATCGCAATAAAATTCAGTATTTCTCCGTAAGAGTAACTTGACCACCACCTACCTAAATTAGCCATACCAATATCCTCTAAATATTAATTGTAGGTCGAATAAATATTTACTTGACGGTCTAACATAACAAAGGTTCATCACGAACGGGCTTGAGCCAAGCCACAGACAGTTGAAGTGCCCACTCTCCCACATCTGTCATATAACGACATAGTGCCAACAGAAACACCCCGATCCGCTCCATGATAGGAAGTCTCCGTACCAATCCAACTTCCTACGGGGGTTCGCTGAAGGTACAAAGTTATATCCGCATTTATGTAATTCAGCCCTTTAGTGCCCGAATTTGTAAATGGATTAGCAAAATCAGCCACCTGAGCTATCCTTACCAGCTGGCTTGGAAGCATCCCCGATATCAGACTATATGTTTCCCGGATCCAGGCCCGTCTTACACCTAGTTTCCTGTTCTGGGATCTATATTCGTCATATGGCTCCCCTGTGTCGTCTTGCACATTTACAGTCTGCCATATTGGTAAAGAGGCCGTACTATCAGGACCTTTATGAGCAGCGCCCGGAGCTGGCATATCTTCAGGTGGAGAGCGAATTTCCCAAGCAGTAGGAGACCATATTTCTCCATCTGGATTCTCACTTTTCTTCAACATGACGACACTTCCTCGGGCTATATCTACAATACCTCTCCCCTTGACGTCTGATGCAATGTTTACATCAACGACCTTTATCCTCCTACCAGATCTTGCGATTTGATTGGTAACAATCAAAGGTGACATGGGAGGTGGTCGAAAAAGATCAAC
>VFFY01000209.1 GCA_009392675.1 SAR202 cluster bacterium
CCAAATTTACTGTCGAATTATTTCAACCATATATCACGTATTTACACCGCCTCTCCTTAGAAATGGAGGAAGATCTAGGGAATCTTCATTTATTTCCACTTTATTGACGGCCTCAACTGTTCTAGCAATGTCGCGTTGCAGTAAAGTATCGGTAGTAGGAAACCCTGTCGCTATGATAGTAATCTTGATTTCATTTTCCATTTTGTGGTCCGTGGTCATACCAAATATTATGTTCGCTTCAGGATCAACTACCCTTTGTATAACTTCCGCCGCTTCATGAAGTTCTGAAAGTTTGAGGTCACTGCCACCCGTTATATTGAACAAAACTCCAGTAGCTCCTTCTATCGAAACATCCATCAAAGGATTAGTAATGGCCTCTTGTGCTGCATCACGAGATCTTGTGGGTCCAGAAGCATGCCCGATCGACATCCAGGCTGGTCCCGCATCCCTCATTATGCTCTGTACATCGGCGAAGTCCAAATTTATTTCGCCTGGGTTAGTAATAAGCTCTGTTATTGATTGAACTCCCAGCCTTAAAACATCATCCGCTAATCTGAATGCATTTTCTGCCGACACTTCCTCTTGGGAAATAATACTAAGCCTTTGGTTGGGTATAACTAGTAAGGTATCTACATTGGTTTGTAATTTTTCTATGCCAGTTTGAGCCTGGTTCGATCTCCTTATACCCTCAAATGCAAATGGTCTTGTCACTACCCCAACCGTTAAAGCACCAGTTTCCTGAGCTATTTCTGCTATCACTGGTGCAGCTCCTGTACCCGTACCTCCCCCCATTCCTGCCGCTATGAAAACCATATTAGAATCTCTTATCACATCATATATTTCTTCCCTACTCTCTTCAGCAGAAGCAGAACCTTTATCAGGATCTCCACCAACGCCCATTCCTTGAGTCAGTTGTTCTCCGATCCTTATCCTGTTAGGAACATCGCTTTTCATTAAAGCCTGAATATCGGTATTCATGACAATATATTCAACACCCGAAATTCTCTCTCTAAACATGCGAGAGACCGCATTGGAGCCACCTCCTCCTACTCCGATAACTTTAATTCTGGCCACTCCCTCTAATTCCCTACCACTTATAGTCATATATGCCTCCAAAAAAACAAAATACCCATTACAACCTAACCCAACCTTAAACCATTCATTAATCTTCTCAAAAATCCCGATTTTTCTATAGTATCTTTAATACCCAACTGCCTTTCTGCCGAACCTTCAGAACGAAAGGCATGTAATACCATCCCTACCGCAGTTGCATAGCAAGGTTCTCTTAACTCATCAGTCATTTTCATGAGAAAATTTGGGATTCCTCTTCTTACCTGGCAATTCGGTATAAATTGCTCCGCCATTTCATAGAAACCAGGTAACTGCGATGCGCCACCAGTTATATAAACCAAAGAATTAGGATTCTCTTTCAACCCCCCCTGCTGCAATTTCAAATCTACCAATCGAATAAGTTCCATAGCTCGTTCCCTCATCAACTGGCATATGTCCCTCCTTCTTATTTCGATATTGGCTGAAGACCCGACAGGTGAAATCGGCACGGCTTCCATTAAATCCACGGCAGACAAATTGGTATGGCCGTATCTTAATTTAACGTCTTCTGCGTCTGCGAAGTCCACATTATAAGTCAAACAAATATCGTTAGTGAACTGGAATCCCCCGACAGGAATGACAGCAGTGTAAACAACACTTCCATTCCTAAACAAAGCAATATCAGTGGTTCCTCCACCAATATCAACAACAGCCGATCCAATATCTTTTTCTGTTTGTGTCAATATAGATTCGCTACTAGCAAATGGCTCCAATACCATCGACTTTAATTCTATTCCTGACAACGTTACTGCCTCTCTCAATTTATCAGCTATATAGGAATCAGCTGTAATTAAATGAGTTGTAACTTCCAATCCAGTTACATGCATCCCTACAGGGTTTTTTATACCGTTGTGCCCATCAACACCATAATGGATAGGTAAGGAATGAATAATTGCCCTACCTGGTATCTGCAATCCTTCTGAAACCATAGAGGGGATCTTAGCGAATTCATCTAATGTCACAACCCCTTGTCTCCCAATATCTGGAAAATGATCAACCCTGTTCTCATATGCAATATGGGACCCAGTGATACCCACATATGCAGACTTAACATCCATCCCCACATCAGCACGAATCTCGTTCATAGTTCTCCGAATGGCCTGGCTTGTCGCATTGGCATCCACCACATTACCCTTTGTGACACCAGAGGAAGGAACTACACTGTAAGAAACTATTTCAGGGAATCCACCTCGAGATTTGCGAGCTAGAATTGTACATACTTTAGTGCTCCCAACATCTATGGCTGCGATTAATTCTGAGTCAATTTTCGTGGATCCCTGATTCAAGCTATTTTCTCGACTATTCTCAATTTGGCACTTCTACTTCGGGGGTTAAAAGTTACCTCTTCTAAAGTAGGAATTTTTACTTTTTTTGTAACAATCCTAAGACGGGACTGATGGTCACATACACAAAAGGGAATTCGCGTCGAACATATACAATCCAAGGACTCTTTTTTAAAAAACTGTTTTACAATTCTATCTTCGAGGGAATGATATGTTAGTACTACAAATTTTCCCCTGTCCACGAGCAAATCAAGACCTGAGGACAAACCTTTATTTATGTTCTCAAATTCCTGATTAACCGCTATTCGTAAAGCTTGAAAAACTTTTGTCGCTGGATGCCTTCTTGATTTCCCCCGTCTGCCTACTGTCTCTTGCACAATCTTCGCAAGCTTACCCGTAGTCAAAATAGGCCTATTTTGACACACAGCCTTTGCAATACGTTTTGCAGCTTTCTCTTCTCCGAAATTTAAAAAAATATTAGTTAATTGATCTCTTTCAAAAGTATTTACCACCTCGGCAGCCGGTACCCCCCTTGATTGGTTATATCTCATATCTAACATCTCATCATTCCTAAAACTAAACCCTCTTCCTAAAGTCTCTAATTGCATGGATGATAACCCCAAGTCCAACAGTATCCCCCCAACAGGCTCTACTCCTGCTTCGTGGGCCAAAACCGTCATATCTGCGTAATTGCCATTAACTAACAGGGCCCGATTATTAAATGTTTGAAACCTTCCCTTGGACATTGCAAGAGAATCGGCATCAAGATCAATACCAAAAACCCTCCTGTCCGGGTATCTTTCAAGTAGGGCTGAAGAATGACCTCCTAACCCAAAGGTACCGTCAATTAACCATCCTTCTGGACTAGCTTCAAAGGCTTTCAAAACCTCCGAAACCATTACGGGCATGTGCATAGTGCAGCCAGATTTAGGGTTCAATCCGAAGATCCTATTACCCATGTTAGAATGCGATGAGAACACACCAGTTCTAAACACCCACATAGACCTAAACAATTCTGACAATTCAACCGAGTTTTTTGCAAGGGATTTTTATCCACACTTACGACCATTTTAGCGTTTTACCAAGGATATAATCATGACAACCTCAAGGCAAGATGATAACCCCCACTTTTATGCCGGTATCTTAACTATAAGTGATTCAGGAGCTATCGGGGAAAGGATTGATCTAAGTGGAAGAAAAATAAGCGAGATGGTTGAAACCGCCGGTTTTAAAGAAAGACTTAAAGATATCATACCCGATGAAGTTCGGATTATTTCTGAAAAATTAATTGACTGGTCTGACGGAGGGGAGGTCGACATTATCCTAACGTCAGGCGGAACAGGGCTAGGACCACGAGACGTCACACCTGAGGCAACGAAGAATATTTTGGAAATGGAAATTCCTGGAATCGGGGAGGCGATGAGAATAAAAACCCTAGATCGTACCCCGTTCGCTATTTTGAGTAGGTCAACCGCCGGGATAAGATCTGGCTGTCTTATCGTTAATCTACCGGGTAGTCCGAAAGGAGTGGAAGAATGCCTGGATGTGATAATGGAATCTTTACCACATGCTTTGGAAATGATAAGGGGCTGGAAAACACATAAAGAACCCAATTAACCAACTGAACCGTAGGAATTACTCCTCAAAGAAAAACATCATGAAATTCCACATATTTACTTTATTCCCTAAACTGTTTGAAAGCCCCCTAGAAGAAGGGGTCATTGGACGAGCTTTGAAATCTGGTTTGGTCCAGATAAACATCAACAACATCAGAGATCATTCAGTTGACAGGCACGGAACAGTAGATGATTACCCTTTCGGTGGTGGCCCTGGTATGTTGCTAAAACCAGAACCTATTTTTAAATCGGTGCAGTCCAACATAGAACAAAACAGGATAAAACCTGATTCCCCTTTAATTTTACTGTCTCCCCAAGGACGACAATTCAATCAAAACATAGCAAAGGAACTTTCACTACATGAGGAAATATCTTTAATCTGCGGACGGTATGAAGGTTTTGATGAAAGAATTCGATGCAATCTGATCACAGACGAAATCAGTATTGGTGATTTTGTGCTTAGTGGCGGAGAAATTCCTGCCATGGCTATTATCGATTCAGTATCTCGCCTACTTCCTGGCGTTATCAATAGTTCGGATTCTGCAAAAAATGATTCGTTTTATGACGGTTTATTACAGTACCCACAGTATACAAGGCCTGCTGAGTATCAAGGAATGAAAGTTCCTCAGATCCTTTTGTCGGGAAACCACTCTGAAATAGAAAAATGGCGAAGGAGAGAGTCTCTGAAAAAAACCAAACTCCAAAGGCCAGATCTGATATCGTCACTTTCCCTTAGTGAGGACGAGAGAACATTCTTAGAAAATATTTAATAGTAGCTGTAAATCCTTAAGTCGGATCAGAATTTCTGCTATCGTTCTAAAAATAAAAAGCCGAATCAATACCCAAAAAGAACAGGGAGAAAGCTGAATGATAGGCAAAGACTTTTTGACAATTCATGATTTGGAACCCGGAGGGGTTATTGATTTGGTGCAAAAAGCGGATTTAATGAAGAAATCCTCACCTCCACAAGTACTGGCAAACAAAACTGTGGCCTTGCTATTCGAAAAGCCTTCACTCAGGACTAGGGTTAGCTTTGAAGTGGGGGTTAAACAAATGGGCGGCTCATGTATATTTTTAAGCAATGCAGAGATTGGGCTAGGTGTGAGGGAACCTGTAGCAGATGTAGCTAGAGTCTTAGACAGATTGGTGGATTGTATAGTTGCTCGAGTTTTTTCACATAATAGTTTAATAGAATTGGCAAATAACACTGACCTACCGGTAATAAATGCCCTTTCCGATAAAGGCCATCCTTGCCAAGCCATGGGGGACTGTCTCACGGTATACGAGCATAAAGGGAAACTGGAAGGTTTGAAGGTAGCTTTCATAGGGGACGGAAACAACATAGCAGGAAGTTTAGCTCTAGCCTGTTCAGATGCCGGGATGGATTTTTCTATTTCTTCCCCAGAACAATACCAATTACCAATAGAAATTTGGAAGTCGGCTCAAGAAATTTCTAAAACCAAAGGCACCACGCTTATGTGGACACCGGATCCAGAAGAGGCTGCAAAAGAAGCTGATGTGATATACACCGATGTCTGGGTGAGTATGGGAGATGAGGAAGAAAAAAATGAAAGGTTAGAGACCTTTGCGCCATACCAAGTAAATGAATCCCTAGTAGAATACGCTAAACCGGACTTTCTATTCATGCATGATATGCCGGCCCACAGGGAAGAGGAAATTTCACAAAACATGCTTGACCATAAAAATTCTGTTGTATACCAACAAGCTGAAAACCGACTTCATGCCCAAAAAACCATAATATCTGAATTAGTTTCAGGCTAAACCCTCAGTGTTTATTTCCAATTAAAAACACAAATCTGTAAATTTAGGCTAACTGATATGCAAACTGGAAAAGGGCAACTCAAAAAACCAATAGTTGCGATTGTTGGACGACCTAATGTAGGGAAATCGACTCTATTCAATCGGCTTATCGGGCAAAGAATGTCGATAGTCTCGGACATTGCAGGTACAACCCGTGACAGAATAATCTCGGAGACCGACTGGGCTGGGAATCCCTTCATATTGGTGGACACAGGAGGGTTAGACCTGTTTCCCAATGACGACATTTGGAATCAAGTGAAATCACAAATTCATTACGCCATCGGTGAGTGTGATGTGGTAATTCTATTGGTAGATATATCAGATGGAGTTACATCAAACGATCAAGATATCGTCGATATCCTTCGGAAGACCGGCAAGCCAGTTGTAGCTGTGGCTAGTAAGGCAGATAACGAAATCCGTGACCATATGGTCTCAGAACTGTATTCTCTCGGTATGGGGGATCCTGTGTCAATCAGTGCCTACCACAACAGGGGATTGGATGATTTGATGGAAAGAGTAGTAGCTCATTTCCCAGCCGATAAATCCTTTCCAGAACCCGAGGCAGACCTTGGTTTGGCGATTGTTGGTCGTACAAACGTTGGGAAATCAATGTTGCTCAATACTTTATCTGGAGAAAATAGGGCTATTGTCAGCAAAACGGCCGGCACAACTCGAGATAGCCTAGATGTAGTCATAAAATATAAAGATAAGGATATTCAGTTAATAGACACAGCCGGCATACGGCGTAGGGGGCAAATTGAATACGGGATCGAGAAATATAGTGTGCTTCGTTCAATTCAATCGATCGATCGCTGTGATGTCGCCGCCCTTGTTATTGACGCTTCGGAGTTTGCCACTGCCCAAGACACTCATGTAGCCAATTTTATTCTTGAGGCACACAAAGGAATTGTCATTCTAGTTAACAAGTGGGATCTATCAGATCAACTTGCCACAACCCAACAGGATATGGCCAACCAGGTGAGAAGCAAATTTAAATTCGCCCAATATGCTCCTATTTGCTTTACTTCAGGGTTGACAGGGTCCGGGATAAAAAACATGTTGGATACTACAATAAAAGTTCAATCTGAAAGGTCAAAAATTATTCCACGAGCAAATGTTAGGCGAACGATCATGACTGCGGTTGCCAATCACCCGCCACCAGTACACGGGAAAAAGGAACTGAAAATATACAGTGCCTTGCAGGATAGTTCTAGCCCACCCAGCTTCACTTTTTTCGTGAATCACGCAAACATGGTTCATTTTTCCTATAAGCGTTATTTGGAAAATAGTTTGAGAGAAAATTTCGGATTCGAAGGAAGCCCACTAAGACTTCGGTTTAGCGGCAGAAGTAGGAAACCTGACCAATGAGCATTTACTTAGTGGGAGGAACTCTTGTTATTTTCAGTTATTTATTGGGCTCCGTATCCTTTGGTCTAATTATCACAAAAATGGTCAAAGGAATTGACATTAGGCAATACGCCAGCGGCAGCACCGGTGCAACAAATGTCATGCGGGCCTGCGGGTGGCGTTGGGGTATATTGGCCTTCGCATTGGATATGTTCAAAGCCGCGCTACCGTTGTTGATAGTGATTTATATTAACGATTTTGGGATTCCTACTTGGATACATCCAATAATGGGGCTATCCGCGATTTTTGGGCACATATGGCCGATATTCACAAATTTTCGAGGAGGGAAGGGAGTAGCTTCAGCCTGGTCAGCTCTAATTGTTCTGTCCCCTTGGTCTGGTTTGATAGCTTGTGTTTTATCATTCCCATTTATGATACTCACAAGATATGTATCTCTGGGATCTATAACTGGTTCTCTATCCGGGGGTATTGCAATAACAACACTATCAATCTTGGGATATATTGAACCATCGTATTGTGCATTTGGGCTGGTAGGATCCACGTTGACTATATTGAAACATAAAGACAATATAATTCGGTTACTAAACGGTAGTGAGCGAAAAATCGGAGTGCCCAGTGACTAAAATATTAATAGCCTACCTCACAACCATATGGCCCATATAGCAATCATTGGCTCAACTACATGGGGCACCACTCTGGCCATAATTAATTCAGGAGAAGGGAAACATGTTTCTCTTCTAGTAAGAACTAAAGAAGAATCGGATCTACTACGAAAACATCGTGAAAACAAACGTTTTCTACCGGGGATCACATTTCCAGATATCCTTGAAGTAACATCAAAACCCCAAGACCTTATTCCCAAAACAGATTTACTTATAATAGCAGTACCATCGCAGAGTTTGAGGAAAAATATCAGGGCCATATCAAGCTATGTTTCTGCATCCACCATCATAGTAAGTGCCTCGAAAGGTCTTGAATCTACTTCTGGCATGAGAATGACAGAAATAATAAAAGAAGAGATCCCCAATTTGTCGGCCGATAACATATGTGCCCTCTCTGGACCCAACTTATCTAACGAAATCTTGGCTGGTAAACCTTCTTCATCAGTAATATGTTCTATTAATTTAACAACAGCAAAAACAGCTCAATCGATACTTAAATGTTCTCACCTACGTTTGTACACAAACACTGACGTAATAGGAGTAGAAATATGCGGGGCCTTGAAAAATATAACAGCGATCGCTGCCGGGATATGTGACGGACTTAACTTAGGAGATAACACAAAGGCTTCGATCATAACTAGAGGTCTTGCAGAAATGGCCCGCTTCGGTAGTGCCATAGGTGCTGAACCATCTACTTTTTCTGGCTTGGCCGGAATGGGAGATCTCATAGCAACTTGTTCGTCGAGATTGAGTCGCAATAACCAAGTCGGCAGAATGCTAGCCAAAGATATGCCTTTGAGTCAAATCGAAAAATCTATGGACAACGTGGCTGAGGGTATAGAAACAACGAAAGCTGTTGTATCAGTGGCTAATCGGCTGAATATTGATTTACCAATTGCCCAAGCTGTATACAATATTTTGTTTAAGAATTTGTCTGTGAGAGATGCTAGAGAGGAATTGATGGGTAGAACATTAACTTCAGAAACCTAGGTTCGATACTTGCATATAATACAACTATTTACGGCCTCTCTTTTGACAGGGTTTTCCGGCGCAATAATGCCAGGGCCAGTTCTTATTTACACAATTAGTAGAAGTCTATCTCATGGATTCATTTCAGGAGCTTTGGCGGCGATAGGCCACTCACTGCTAGAGCTGTTTTTGGTAATTGGACTCACCTTTGGGCTAGACCAACTTCTTAACAATCAAATTGCAGAATTCGTGATCGGGACGGCGGGTGGTTTGTTTCTACTTTGGATGGGATGGGGAATGTCAAAAAAACCAGTTGGGACCGCCATACCAATTGTTGATAAATCTGATGCTGATTCTAGTCGAGGACCTATTTCGGCGGGAATAATTTTAAGTGCAACTAATCCCTACTTTTTCGTATGGTGGGCTACGGTTGGCCTTAGTTTCATTGAAGAATCAAGAGAAGCGGGAACCCCTGGGATAGCCGCCTTTTATACCGGTCACATATCCGCTGACATAATCTGGTATGCCATGGTTGCTCTAACGGTTTCTTCAGGCAAAAAATTTTTAAGCGACACAACCTATAAAGTAATCGTGCGCTGCTGCGGTATCTTTCTCATATGTCTAGGTTTATATTTCGCCTATGCAGGCAAGGATTTTATACAACGAATATTGACCTGATTTAAATATCATCAAATTCGTATAACACCGTGACGGCCGCAACTATTCCAGCAGTTTCTGACCTTAATATTCGCTTACCTAAAGAAACTGAAGTTGCACCATAATCTACTGCATCCAAAACCTCCTGTGGTGTGAATCCACCTACTGGACCTATAATCAGATCAATATATGTCACATCTAA
>VFFY01000210.1 GCA_009392675.1 SAR202 cluster bacterium
CATTTTGATCAGGTCGCTGAGGTACTGTTACTCTGGTTATAGCTTGAACCGTAGCCGCAGGGCCTATCCATCGCATTACAGCCTCGTACCAGATACCCAGACCCATGATGTTATAGCCACTAAAATCTCTACTTTGGCGCCAATGATATGGCTTGTTCTTATCGACAAATCCTCCCTGGGTGATAGCAGCATCCACCGACAATATGTCCCCCAGATATCCGTCTTTAATAAGAGTTTTGATAGTCTTATCTAAATTTAAGGTGTGGGGTGCTGGAACTATTTGGGTAACAAGACCCGGAAAATTCTTAGAAGCTTCCAACATGATATGGGCTTCTGAGGCATCTGTTGCCATTCTAGCCTCAGTCTGCACATGTTTCCCATTTTCCAAAGCGGCAAGTACCAGGGTGCAGTGCATATACGGCCAAGTTCCTATGCATACAGCATCATTATCAGGGTCCTCCATGACATCTATCCAATTGTCATAAACTTTCTCTATACCAAATTCATCGGCGACTCTTTTCCCAGATGCCATACTTCTATTACAAACACTGTCTATAACTACATTATCCATGGCATTAAGCCCAGGTATATGCCTAAGTGTTGTATTTCCACCAGCCCCAACAAGTCCGATTTTTATGCTTTCACTTGTCATAATTGGTACCTCTTCAGTTTTTCCTTAAATTGTCATATTGAATATGGATTATATTTGAGTCGTGATTCGCAGTCTACGCAGAGAATCGAGCTGGGTCCGATTCCGCCAATACAGGGTGAGATTCACCACGAGAAACTAGATCAGCTATCAACATACCAGCACCAGGTCCTCTTCCGAAGCCCGAAGAACAAAGCCCTGTTACCACAAATAAATTATCATTCGCTGGTATCCTGCCGATAACTGGCTGACCGTCCTTTGAAAATGGCATCAATCCAGACCACGTCGTCGATATTGGTAATCCGGATAACAAAGGAAGAACTTCTGTAGCCTGTCCTTTGTTAATTTCCACCCCTCCCGCGTCCACTGTCTTATTGAAACCGGCGTCTCGACGATCACCGCCAAAGATAATTTCTCCATTTTTACGTTGTCTGCCATATAGGTGTCTCGTTACTCTTTGTTCTCCAAAATGGGTTAATTCAGGTGGAGAAATGCTGTCTACGTATGGATTTTCACTCCAATGAAAACTAGATTCGAATGATGAAATTGTGCTGAAAACCCTAGGCGGCAAAGGGTCTGTAGACCACATTTGTCCTACAACTGGTTCTATAGGTATATTTGCGCCTACCATTTCACCAATATTTTTACACCAGGCCCCGGCAGCAATAACAACAAACTGTGACTCATAATTCCCGTTATTTGTCTCAAGATCCCATATTCCATGGTGTGATCGCATACCAATTACTTGGGTATTTGTTTGCACTTTAGTGCCTGCCTGCAAAGCAGCTTGCCCAAATGCCCGGGTTGTCTTTAGTGGATCAGCCTGACCTCTCGTAGGAGAATAAACATATCCAAGCAAATCTGGGTTCAATTCCGGCTCTATCGCCTTCGCCTCGTAGGAACTTAATAACCGCAGGTTAAAGCCATCTTTCTGAGATTGTATAACCCGGTTCTGGGCATACGAATATTGCTGCTCATTATGTATGGCCGTGAAAGACCCTGACTGTCTAAATTCCAAGTCATAACCCAACTCAATCTGAAGCCGCTTGAAAATGTTCAGGCTCCCCATTGTCAGATATTCCTGCAATTTAGGGGAATTACCCCATCCTGCACCACCAAGTCCTCCCATATTGACTCCAGAGGCTTCCCCCGAAACCTCCCCCATATCCAAAAGCAAAGTTGACATTCCTGATTCAGACAAATGAAGGGCCGCAGAACACCCTGCGATTCCAGCACCTATTACGATCACATCAGCATTCAAATTACTTCACTCCCATTTTCATAACAATGGCACTATATCTTTGGATAGCTAAGTCGTCCCTGTCGTTCAGTGAAAGCCCGTAACAAAAACCCATCACCTGTCGTGACATACAAGGTCGATAAATCTTCTCCGCCAAATGAACAATTGGTTGGCCTATCAAACGGAGTAGAATGTGTTTCCAGCACCTCTCCGGACGCGGAAAATACGTATATCATGGGGCCTGGTCCGCCCGCCTTATATCCAGCTGTAGCCACGATATTTCCATCTGCATCAAGCACCATCCCATCTATGCCCCTGTGTTCGCCAAAATCATGTATTACCTCATGGTCGCCTAATGACCCATCCGCATTAACCGGGTAAGCTCGTAGCTGTCTTTTTTCCTCTGGTAATCGACCACTTTGAGCCACATACAAGGTTTGGAAATCTAGGGAAAACAGAAGACCGTTCGGCCGGGTAGTATCCTCGGTTACTCGGCTCACAGCCGTTGACTTCCCGTCTGTCATATCTATTCTGTAGACAGAGTCATGATCCAACTCTTTATTTGACCTATCTTCGCTCCAAGGGCCACCGGCACCTTCATAAAAAGGATCTGTAAACCAGACCCTTCCCTGAGGATCTATCGCCAAATCATTTGGAACGTTAAATCTGCTGCCTTGATACGATTCCGCTAAAACCTCTGTTGAGTCACCGTCATACCTGACAACTCTTCTTCCTCCCCCTTCGCAAGCATACAAGTTTCCAGATTCATCAAACATCAATCCATTGGCACAATTAGTATTTTCTCTAAAAATCTCAGTAGTGCTCGTTCTGGGATTAAATCTATATATTTTGCTTTCAGGAATGTGGGTGAATAAAAGAGATTCACCGTCCCACGCTGGACCCTCACTGGTACCCCCAAATGGTCCTTGTACTGCTATGAAATCCCAACTCATTATTTCTTCCTCCTAAATTACTTCTTCTGACTCGCCTACAACACCTATGGTCTCACCACCTAGTTCAGATCCTACTGATTTTATTTCTCCAAACTCCTCTCTATACCCATTATGCATAGTTCTGGCATCACTCGAGTAAAGAACAAACCTTGCTCCTTCTCGAAGCCATTTTTGAGTCAGTTCAACTGTTTGGTGATGAATCAAAACCGGTTTACCGGCAGCTTCACTTTTTGCAATTATTTCTCGTAGAGCAGCTTCATAATCTGGATGGTCATATTGATCCGGTATCCCTAAAGTTATTGTGAGATCGTTTGGCCCCACAAAAATTGCATCAATTCCTTCTACTTTAAGCATGTTTTCCAAGTTTTCGATAGCTGGGACACTCTCAATACCTATTATGCAAACATTATTCTTATTTCGATTTTCCAGGTAGGCTCTCGTTGCTTCACTTGGTAATTCCCCGGTTTCCACGGCTTTCTCAGCTAAAGCCCCTTTCAGTGGCCTCCATCGAGCAGCCGCAACGACTTCTTTTACTTGGTCTACTGTCTCACAATATGGGGCAAGTACCCCCTGGGCACCTGCATCAATATACATAGTCACATAGTGAGACGCAGGGATCGGAATTCGTACAATAGGAACCACTCCACTGTATGTGAAAGCTGCCAGGAAATCTGCTACTTCAGCCCTACTACGGGGAGCGTGTTCTGTATCAATAATTACGTAATCTAAACCAAATGCAGAGATTGTTTGTGACCACCTAGGGTTGCGTCCCATGCTGAGCATAGTTCCGTAAGCAATACCGCCGCCGCTCGTTTTTTTTCGTAACTGCTCTCCATTCATTAGTTCTCTCCTGAAGTTTCGTAACGATCCATCATCGAATTATAAAATTCGTTTGTGCATTGTACTCAGTGATATTTAACAGGTCTACGAAAAGTTTTTGGATTTCCGATTTCCAGTAATGAATCCAACCACTCCCGTGGCAGCCCCGGCTCCCACCACCACAAATGCGGAACCAACCCCTAGGGCTCCAATTATCGGCCCGACTATAAAGTTGCCCCCTGAAGCGCCAATATCCCAAGCTTGCTGGAGGGTACCGATAGCAGATCCTCTTTCATTCGCTGGAACTCGGTCTATCACCAAAGAATTAATACCGGGATAAATCAGTCCATATCCAACCCCGTGAAAAAATGCCGCACCAAAAAACATGCCCGAAGTAAAAGATCCGGAAAGCATAAACATCGCTACAGAGACTAATGTTAGGCCGGGAATAATTACAGCGGACCTTCCAAATTTATCTGCAATACGACCACTTAACAGGGTTGTGAGCATCGTCATGCCTGACAGTATAGTGAAATAAAATCCAGGATTTACACCTAATTCCCTAACATCCGAAAGCATTGGAAGGAAGGTGCTTACAGGAGCCATGGTAAACGCATAGGTCAAAAAAATTAGAGTGGGAAATATCGCTGCTCTGCTGATAAAGGGAGCATCGGACATTTCATTTTCATTCTGTGGTGTGATAGGCATCCTAGTTCGAGAATCTGACATCGTTAGACAGACGAAAAAAGACACTAATGCCACGGCAGAGGCGATTATAAAAGCCAAAGAAAAACTGAAACTATCAGCTATGAAAAACCCGATCGGTGGAGCATATAACTGAGCTATAGATATCGAGTTACCCATGTATGACATACCTTCCCCACGCCTGGATTCAGGAGCCAGATTGGCAACCACGGTACTCGTGGCCACCGGAGCAATCGCAAGACCTACGCCCTGGGCCATACGAACAGGTACTATCCACCACTCACTAGGCAGGGGAATGTATAAAACAGTGGTTCCCACAAATATTAATATCCCGAACATGATTACTCTTTTAGGCCCAGATTTTAAAATCCATTTACC
>VFFY01000211.1 GCA_009392675.1 SAR202 cluster bacterium
GATCGCGTCTTTAATTTGCCTATCCACCTCGGATGGGGGCCTACCGTACATTCCGGTGAGATATTCCTTCACTTGGCTGGACACCATTTTGTACCTACCGAAAAGCACATTGCTAACTGCTTGAGATCCCACCATCTGACTCATCGGCGTCACCAATGGAGGGTATCCCAACTCTTTCCTAGTGAGGGAAATGTCTTTCAATACCTCATCAAGCCTATCAATTGCGCCAGCTTCTTTAAGTTGCGATATCAAGTTACTTGACATGCCACCAGGTATTTGGTGGCTCAGTACTTTAGCGTCTATAACAGAGACTTTTGGAGTTTCCAGGTATTCGCTGTACTTCGGCAAAATTGATTCTAGATAATCCCCTAAACTGATAAGGGTGTCTAGATCCAATTTAGGGTCATTTTCCGTGCCTCGCAGAGTGACAACAAGTGGTTCTACAGCTGGCTGTGAAGTTCTCAGTGCTAGTGGGGCTAGGCAAGCATCAACTACATCTATCCCTGCTTCAATCGCTTTTAAAACAGTCATAGAGGCCATGCCACTGGTGTAATGAGTGTGTAATTGAAGAGGCACTGTCACCACTTTTTTCAATGCCGAAATTAAATCAAAGGCATCATAAGGTGATAAGAGTCCTGCCATATCTTTGATACAAAGGCTATCCGCCCCCATGTCTTGGAAGACTTTGGCTTTATCCAGATAGTAGTCCAAACTATATATTGGCCCACCCATTTTCCCGTTTTCGGTGACTGAATAACAAATCGTCATTTGCAAATGCTTATCGTTATTTTTCACAGCTTCAGCAGCTCGGACTAAATTCCATTCGTCGTTTAATGCGTCAAACACCCTAAAAATGTCGATTCCGTTTGTCGCAGAGCGTTCAACAAATGCATCTACTACGTCATCAGCATACGCTTTGTACCCAACGAGAGATTGTCCTCTTAGTAGCATTGATAAGGGAGTCTTCGTTATTAAATGTTTGAACTGCCGCAACCTTTCCCAGGGGTCTTCACCAAGATATCTGGTAGTGGCGTCGAAAGTAGCTCCACCCCATACTTCCATAGAGGCGAATCCGACTTGGTCCATTTGGGCCGCAATGGGTTCCATATCCTTCATTTCGAGTCTCGTGGCAAGAAGGCTTTGGTGAGCGTCTCGGAAGGTAGTATCAGTAATACCAAAAGAGTTAAATGTGTTCATATAGTGCGGTGAATCCTTGCGTTATTCATAAGTGGTAGGCCTGCCACCCCATCCTCCAATTACACGGTTATGCGAATATGGAAGAGGATACAAAACCGCATGTTTCCAAGAAGATATTAAATTACCCTTTCTTGGGTCTAAAGTTTTGGTGTCATCCAGATACATTTGAATGGCAGTTGAAATGGCAGCTATATGTTTCTGAGTTGATTTCATACCGTTTATAAAGGAATGCTCCCATGCTTCTTAGGAGGTATGGTTTCTCTTTTGTTAGCCAACATTTTCAAGGCTCTGATGACCTTTAAGCGCGTCTGACCGGGTTCTATCACGTCGTCTATCATGCCCCTGCTTGCAGCGATGTAAGGATTCATCAGATTTTCTTCGTATTCTGCTACCAACTGAGCGGTTAATTTTTGAGGGTCATCTGACTCTCTTATTTGTGATCTATGGATTATATTAACCGCACCTTCTGCACCCATTACTGCGACTTGACCTGTTGGCCACGAGTAATTTATATCCCCTTTAAGGTTTTTACTGCTCATCACGATATAAGCACCGCCATAGGCCTTTCTAGTCAGAACACTTATTTTGGGAACAGTAGCTTCCGCGTAGGCGAATATTAACTTTGCACCATGTCGGATAATTCCTCCGTACTCCTGAGAACTGCCAGGCATGAATCCGGGAACATCTATAAAAGTGACTAAAGGTATGTTGAAGGCATCGCAGAATCTTACGAACCTTGCAGCTTTAACAGAGGCATCTATATCAAGGACACCTGCGAAATGGTCAGGCTGTTGTGCAACAATCCCTACTGATTTTCCATCAAACCTTGCGAAGCCAACCAATATGTTAGGAGCAAAATTCTTGTGGACTTGCAAAAAATTGGTTTCATCCACTACGGTGTGAATGACGTCAAGCATATTATAAGGTTGGTTCGGGTTATCTGGTATCAAGGTGTTCAAATCATCAGAATATCGATGGGGCGAATCACTAGTACTAATTGGGGGAGAGTTTTCCATATTGTTTTGCGGCAGATAACTTAGTAATTCCTGGACTCTGGCAATGCATGACTCTTCCGTTTCTTCTGCGAAATGGGCAACGCCGCTCTTAACTGTATGAGCTTCAGTCCCTCCTAAATCTTCGTGGGATATATCTTCAGAAGTCACTGCCCGTATAACGTCAGGTCCAGTGATGTACATCTGGCCTAATCCTTCCACCATGAATATGAAATCGGTCAAGGCTGGTGAGTAAGTAGCACCGCCAGCAGCCGGCCCCATCATGACTGATATCTGCGGTATTACACCGGACGACATCACATTTCTGTGGAAAATGGAGCCATAGCCCGAAAGACTATCAACCCCTTCCTGGATTCTTGCACCTCCTGAGTCGATTAACCCGACAATTGGGGCACCGCTTTCCATGGCTTTATCCATTACTTTACAGATTTTATTGGCTACAGCTTCTGATAATGAACCGCCCAGCACAGTAAAATCTTGTGCGTAGACAAAAGTAAGTCTACCGTTGACTTCGCCGTATCCCGTGACCACAGCGTCACCTAGAAAATGCTGGTTATCCAAGCCAAAATTCGTGGATCTATGCAATACAAACGGGTCCAATTCTTCAAAGGAATCATTATCTAGCAGCAAGGAAACGCGTTCTCTGGCGGTTAATTTACCCCTTTTGTGTTGGGCTTCAACTCGTTTATCACCGCCGCCTTTCAGGCTTAAGGCCTTTTTTTCCAATAATTCATCGTGTTTTTTTGGTGTGGAGTTTTCTTGTGACATATGACTGGATTAAAA
>VFFY01000212.1 GCA_009392675.1 SAR202 cluster bacterium
ACTTTTGCTGCAACGACATGGTAGGTTAGGATGCTCTTGAGCTTTTCCTTGTTTTGCGGTTTCAGCAACGATTCCAGGGTGCCTTTAGGCAACTTTGCGAACGCATCATCTGTCGGAGCAAAGAGCGTAAACGGCCCCTTCCCTTTTAGGGTCTTGACTAACCCTGCGGCCTTAACTGCTGTGACAAGCGTCTTAAACTTCCCTGCTTTTATAGCAGTATCAACGACATCTGCAGCATTGGTTGTAACAACTCCCAGGAAAAAAAATCCTGCCAGTAAGCTTTTTAATAGTTTCATTTTATTATCAATTTAGCCTCTTACATTGAAGCTAATAAAATATAGCATTTGAAAAAGATGAGGCAAATTTATGATAAAAAAAATCCGGCATGTGCCGGATCAACTGATCAGTTGTGTTGTGTATGTAGTTACTATGACGGATTAGCCGTAGAATAACTTATGGCGTTCTCTTTAATGACTTTCCTAAGGGCTTGTTCCATTATGATCCTGGCTTGGCTGGCTATTGTTTCAAGTTCCTTGTGCAAGACACGATCTTTTTCATTTAAGTCCTCACAATCTGCTGAATATTTTTCAAAACCTTTCAAACTTGAAATGATGCTGGAAAGATGTTTGGGGCATTCACAATGAATCGGATTTGACATCATATTTATTTCCCATAGTTCTTTCTCACTAAATGGAGTGTGTTCTTTCTTTTCTTGGGAAACATTAACCGATGGGCTTGAACCCAATGTACTGTTTACTGCAAAATTGCAGGCTATTTGAATATCCGCAGGAAAAACCGGAGCCTGCATCGGGTGTATCCGTCCGTCCAGTTGGGCAAGTTTCATTCCATTGGGACTGCCAAACCGGTATATCACCACAGCGTGACTTATCTCAGATTTGGCCAATATTCCGGTGATTAATTCAACTGTGTTGGGATGAAGTGAGGCAATTTCAAAAATAATGATATCTACGTCTAGCTTAATTGCAGACAAATCATCCATGATAGAAGCCAACTCATATCTGGCAACCACTCTAACCTCAGCAAGATGCGGACTGGGCCGTCCTACTTCCGGTATCCTTGTTCCCACTGAAACGGCTTTGATTATATCCTTGGCATTTCCAAAAGTTACCTGAGAGTTTTTGGCTGATGGTTGCATCCTTAATTCCAACTCTTCAAGCGACAATTTTGCCAGGGTAGAAATTGAGTCACCTGCATCAACGAGCTGTTTGATCATCGAAAGTCGATCTACTTCCTTTTTGGTGAAACCACGCTGCGTGCCATTTATCCGAATGGGCTCAACGACCCCGTATCTATTTTCCCAGACTCTAAGTGTGGCAATGTTGACCCCGGTGATCTTTGAAGCGGCCCCTATTTTGTATAAATTAGTCTCTTTGGTCATGTTTTACTAACATCCCCGTTAATGGTGCCGATCACATCCAAGGTTTGTTTTATTTTTCTTTCAGTACTCAGACAATCGAAAAATTCTTTCTTAAAACTAAGGCTTTGAATGGTCATCTCAATTAGACGATCACAAGTTGACGTTATCTCTACAACGCTCGAAGTTGAGCAATACAATTCGAAATCAGAACCAACTCGTTGATTTAATTGCTGGATTTGATTCCTGAGATTCTCAACAAGAGGCTGATCTAGCATCTCATAATCGTCCGTGTTATGGGAAGTTTGATATTTCCAGGTGGTGTAGGGTTTCCCGCCTACCCGTTGGTCTAACACAACGCGCTTTAAACCTTCAAGCATTAGAATTGAAGTTCCGTCCGTTTGATCCACACAGGATCTGACCAAACCCAAGGAGCCAGTCATACGGTGGGTCCGATCTTCTGGGTGAAAGCTGAGGATAAAAGTGCGGTTGCCACTGAGAACATCCTTGAGCATCATTCGGTACCGGGATTCAAAAACCCTTATTGGGATGAAACACCCGGGGAACAACACGGTATTTGAAACGAACATTACCGGGGATGTTCCCTCTTCGGTTTCGACGTTATTTGAACATTCAATTAGATCCACAAACACACACCAAAAGTCCCCCTTTGCTACGAAGGTGTCAAGCGGAGCAGAGCAACTTTTCTTCTCCTTGCTCTGCAAAAAACATTCTGCGCAACTTCACGATCGCGAATTGCTCAATCTGACGGACTCTTTCTTTCGTCAATCCAAGTAGATCAGCAATTTCAACGAGTTTTGACGGTTTACAGCCATCCAAACCAAATCGGGTTTTCATCACTTCCTGCTCCCTGGAATCAAGAAGTTTAATTTTATCGCTGATCACATGATAATCGCCGTGGCGAATAAGTTCATCCAATGGATGCTGGCTGTTTGAGTCCGGGATCACATCCTCAAGTGTTCCTGCTTCATGCTGTTCAAATGGGGCATCTAGAGAAACTGTCGAAGCTTTCGCCAAAGTGACGAGTCGTTTGAGTCGATCTGTTTGAGGTTCTTCAGAATTAGCGCCGTGGGGGCCAGCAGATGGAGAGCCTTGCTGAGCCTTCCTTTTTTCGATTGAGTTAATTTTGTCGATCATGCTAACAGGAATTCGAATGGTCCTACTTTTATTACTTAAAGCTCTCTTGATTTGCTGACGAATCCACAGTCCAGCATAGAATGAAAATTTGACCTTGCGCTCGTGATCAAACCTACGAACCGCCTTCACCAAACCCAAATTGCCCTCACTTATTAAATCCAAAGAACTCAAGCCTAAGCCTTCATACTCGGATGCGATTAAGATAACTAGACGTAAATTAGCCTGAATGAGTTCATTCACGGCTGTTTCATCGCCGGCTTTAATTTTTATAGCCAATTCGATTTCTTCATCATGTGAAATCGTTTCGAAATTTTCCAAGTCTCTGCAATAACGCTGGAAATTGTCCAAATCACTCGAGGTCTTCTGCCTGGAGTTGTTGACCATTTTGTTTTGTTTCATGTAAATGAGTTATATTATATTTAATACAGCTTTTAATGCGCTTAACGGAATTAATTTAGCATTTTGTTCAGGTTAGTCAAATTTTATCTGTACATTTTCTATAATTTTGTTAAATAGCTCACTTTCAGGTGTTTAAGACAGCCTTAGTTAGGCTGCTGAGGCAGATTTTGGGGGCATTTTAAGGAATTTCGGTTGAAAAAGCCTACTTTGTGGACTTTAAAGGAAATCTGCAACTGGGGCGAAGAATGAGACTATTTATCTATAAAAATAGCTTTCATTTGAGGAAAGCGACCCGGAAAGGTTCAAAGAAACCCGTATTCTGCGGGAGTATCAAATTTGACTTGTACGGAATCAACTTCGCCTGGATCCAGTAATTTTGTTTTCTCTAAAACTCCTTGTCCGGTTTGACTAGTCGCCTGCCATTTCGGCGGTTAACCCATAAATATTCTTTAATCCATTGTCCGCACGATATCCCGCTTCTCTTGATATATGACAGATAATTTGAATTTCTTTATTTTTTTTGTATAATTTTTTATACAACGGGTATCTGTATTTACCCAAGTAATATGGATTCTCTATTACTAATTACCAATATCAGGATAGAAGAAGCCTGAGGAAGATGGCAATACCCAGAAATGTAGGTGCCCACAGTCCAACGAAGATTCCAAACCGTTCTGCATGGGCTTTGTCTTCGGAGGATGTTCCCTTTTTCATATACCAGATTGAAATTGACCCTACGACCGATATAAGACTTAGGATGAATATTATTATTGATAGCGTGTTCATTTTTTATTTAGGCACTCAGGCGATCTAAATTTACCAATCCTTGACTGCCGGTCAAACAAGTCGTTGAAAGTAAATAACGTTGATGGAAATCAAAGTTGGTATTGTTATTTATGTTTTCTAGAGATAGTGGAATAAGCGATAAGGGCCAATTCTCTAGAATTCTTAAGGTCTACTATTGGATACGGATAGTCTTTCCCTAATTTTATGCCTGAATTGAGTAACAACTCACTTGGAGCTTCCCATGGGGTGAACAAATATTTGTTGGGAAGTTTTCGAAGTTCAGGAACAAATTTTCGTGTGTATTCCCCAAAGGGATCAAACTTTTTACCCTGCGTAATAGGATTAAAAATTCGGAAGTATGGAGCGGCATCTGCACCACAACCGGCCACCCATTGCCAACTTGCGCTGTTACTGGCCAAATCAGCATCAACGAGGCAATTCCAGAACCATTCTTTACCATAGTGCCAGTGTATCAATAGGTTCTTAACGAGAAAGGAACCGACAATCATTCTGAGTCGATTGTGCATGAACCCGGTCTCCCAAAGTTCTCTCATTCCGGCGTCAATGACGGGATAACCTGTCTTTCCTTTTTGCCATTTCTTTAGGTGTTCAGAGTTGTCTCCCCAAGGGAATCTATCAAATTTCGTTTGTAGATTATTTTTAGGTAATTGAGGAAAGTAATAAAGTAAATTATAGGAAAACTCCCGCCACCCTAATTCACTCAAGTAATGGTCTGAATCTTCAGATTGACCACTTGCTCTGACGCGGTGCCAAACCTTATTGGGTGATATTTCGCCAAAATGAAGATGAGGGGATAACATGGAAATATTTTTCTTTGAAGGATAGTTTCGACCTTCTTTGTATGACGATATGCCACTTTTCAGGAAGTTATCCAGTTTATTTGAGGCCGCTTGTTCTCCAATGCGCCAATGTTTTTTTATTTTTATTTCCCAATTATATTCTTTGGGGTAAATGAACTTACCTTTGATTACTGTTTTGTTTGGTATATCAGCAAATATTAGATTTGAAGGTTTAGGAATTGGCTTTCTTGGTTCAGGCAATGAAAGACAACGCTTTTTAAAATAGGGTGTGAACACTTTGTATGGGGTGCCATCCTTCTTGAGTGTTCTCCATGGCTCCCAAAGAAGGGAACCATTTCGGGTAATCACATCAATGTTCTCCCCCTTTAGTATGGCCTGAATTTTACTGTCAAGTTCGATCTGCCAAGGCTCATAGCATCGATTCCAATAAACAGCTTTTGAGTGCGATACTTTGGCCAGTTTAGGGATTATTTCTTTCGGGTCACCCTTAAATATAAGGAGCCGATGATTTAGTTGGTTGTTTAAGGAGTTTAAAGACTGGTTTTGCCACCATCGACTGGCACTGCCCTGGGTGTAGTCAGCCTGCATTTCGTCAAAAATAAAAACAGGTAGAATAGGTCCTGCATTGGCAGCCTCCGATAAAGCAGGGTTGTCGAGCAACCTTAAATCCCGTCGGAACCAATGAATAACATTTTGATTTTGCTCCATCTTTAGCGTAACAACTTAACAACCATATTTCAAAACCAATAAGCGTTGCGCATAATTGCGCATTTAGATACTAAGTAGAATAGGAAGCTAAATTTAACGGGAAAGATACGGAATTTTAAGAAAGTGAGGTCCAAGTGACATATTTATCCTTTATAATCTGATCCAGACTTGGAAAAGACTTAAGTAATTCAGAGTGACAGTCACAATTCTATACTCTAAAAAGGGAAATAATTGAAGACTATGTATGCAGCTTAATTTATATCCAGTACAATTAGGATGTAAGATTTAAATGTTCTTATATTTTAATAGGAGGTTCGAACATTGCCTCTATCTTAACTATCTCTAGCTTGAAGTCTCCTGGTTTTTTGTCACCGAGAAAAAAACCTATGCCCTCGATATCCCCGCCCTTAAGAGTTGGTAAATTCTTAATCCGGCTTCCCCTCCAGCTTGGTTTAAAGTCCTTAAACGGGAGCCAAACCTCCGTAATTTTACCTTTGGTAGTAGCAAAGTTAGCTCTGTAATTGACTCCGCTTCTCGCTTTGCGCGAACGGGCATTTAAGCTGTATGATCGCCCGTCACCTAAAACTTTAATTAAAAAACCTTGTGTTCTATTTAATCCTAGATCTTTTGGATAGGTTCGCACAGAACAAAATCCACCATTATTTTCAAGTGAAAGTGTCCCTGCGAATTTCGCGTTTTTCCCGTCAAGGCGTTTCCAGGAGCTTTTTGATCTGCCACCCATCACTGTGTCATTAACGGTGCTCCATCTAAGAATATTTAAATTGTTTTTTGCATCAATTAAAGTGACTGGCTTATTTTCAGCTTTCACAACCGTAAAGGATAAAACTGTTAGGAATAGAAAAACACACTTCATATAATAACTTTATCATTAAATGCTGAAAAGGCAAATGAACTCGCCAGGACAGTGTTATCCGGTCAGGTGTTTTGAGATCTTATTAACTCCATTCTGTTTTAAACTCGGCCTGAATTTACCGCCGGCGATGCTATTGCGTGCAGGGCAGGGTGATATATATAAGGCCGCTAGAAAACC
>VFFY01000213.1 GCA_009392675.1 SAR202 cluster bacterium
CACGACTTACCTGCACTCTTAAGCTGCCCGCCGGTGCCCTAAGAATTTTAGGACACTGCTGGCTTTGTTAATTTCCCCCTTTTTACTTTCCTTATATTCACTTAGGTATTTATAATGCCCTCATTTACTATCATTGATTAGGGGTGATTACATGAGAGCAGCTGTATACAAAGGCAAACAGAAACTTGTCGTCGAAGACTTACCTGTTCCTGAGCCTGGGCCGGGGGAAATTTTAGTGAAAGTTAGCCATAGTGCTATTTGTGGAACTGATGTCCATGCTTTTCTTTATGATATTGCTCCACCTGGCGCTGTTATGGGGCATGAATTCAGCGGCACTGTAGCCGCTGTGGGCCCGGGAGTTACCATGTGGAAGGAAGGTGACAGAGTCATTGGGGGAGGAGGGACACCTCCGCCAGGATCGGAAGCGCCGTTGAGAAGGCAAGAACAATACAACTATCGATTAGAGGGATTTTCCGACACCCGGAAAAGAGGATACGCAGAATTCACTTTGTTAAATGATTGGGCTCCTTTGGCGATTCCTGACAATGTGAGTGATTTGAAGGCAGCATTAACGGAACCTTGCTCTGTTGCAGTCAGGGCAGTCAGATTGTCAAATATGAAATTGGGTGATGTGGTAACTGTCTTGGGTGCGGGTCCCATTGGATTACTAACTATGCAAGCTGCGAGAGCTGCTGGAGCCCGAAAAATAATAGTGTCAGAACCCTCAGCCACCCGTCGAGATACTGCTTTACAACTGGGTGCTGATGCTGTTGTTGACCCATCTTGTGAGGATGTAATCTCCTCAATAGTTAACTTGACAGAGGGAGATGGCCCCCACGTCGTATTTGAATGTGCGGCCGCCCCTTCTACCTTGGATGCGGCTCTTAATATGGTTCGGAAAAAAGGGAGTGTTATGCTCGTTGCTTTAGCTTGGGAAAGTGTGCCAATGCTTCCAGTTGATTGGGCAGGAAAAGAAATTCAATTAAACACTACTTTTGGCGCTGAACCTTATGACTGGAGGGTAGCGCTTGATTTGATATCCAATGGTAAAGTTGACCTGGAACCAATGTTGCTAGACACTGATTTTTTGACTCTGGACGGTATACAAGGGGCTTTTGAAGCGCTAATAAAACCATCTACGCAGGTGCAAATGGTTGTAAGATTTTAAGTTATTCTTAGAGGGAACTAATATATTCGTCCAGTAATACTGCTGCTGCGGCCGAATCGATGATTCCTTTGTTACCTGCCTTGCTGGTGTTTTTATAACCAGACTCTTTAAGCCGTATTTTTGCTTCGATAGTTGTCATTCTTTCATCTGCGGTTCGTATGGGTATCTCAGTAGATATTTTTAACTCATTAATAAATGCCTCCGTTATTCGCGCCTGAGTACCTAATTTTCCAGAAGGTAAATACGGCATACCGACCAAGATTAAGACAATGTCTCTATCTGAACATATTTCTTTAATTTCTGGTATTGAATTTTTCCGAGTCAGACTATTTAGTGGGGTAGAAATCGTCTGTGTAGGGTCACTGGCAGCTACTCCTATACGAACATTACCTACATCTAGAGCCAATATACTTCCGGGGTTCAGAGGTTACTCTCCTCCAGACAGGTCTGAAATCATACTGGGAACAATGGACAAAGCTTCCCTTAATTTATTGGAATCTTTTCCGCCAGCTTGGGCCGATTCCGGTCTTCCACCACCACCCCCGCCGATTATTTTGGCCACTTCCTGCACTATGTTTACGGCGTTCATTCCCTTTTCGACCAAGTCTGGAGTTACCATGCAAACTACCATTGGGTTTTCGTTTACGATAGAACCTATAGCAACAACACCTGTCCCTAATTTGTCTCGGAGCCAATCTCCCGTTGATCGTAATAGTTCTGCAGATGGATCTTCTGTAACCGATGTTAAGACCTTGATTTCGTTGACTATTTGTACCTCATCTAACAAAGATGAGGCAGCTAGGGCCGACATTTGTCTTTCCAATTTTTGAATTTGATTATTAGCCGAAGATATCTGGTCTGAGATAGCCATTATCCTGTCTTCAATAGCCGACGGAGTGGTTTGCAGTATTTCCGCGATTCTGGAATCTCGTTGCATGTTTTGCCATACAAGCCTCTCCGCTTCCCTGCCACTAATAGCTTCTATTCTTCTCATTCCTGCGCCAATACTGGATTCACCCAAAATATATACAGCTCCGACTTCACCAGTTTGGTTCACGTGGGTTCCTCCACATACCTCAAAACTAAAAGTATCCCCGTTAGCGATTTCTACCAACCGTACTGTATCTCCATATTTATCCCCAAAAAAAGCTAAGGCACCCTTTTCAATTGCTCCGCTGTAGGTATCTTCACTCCTATTAATCTCTGCGTTATGCCTTATTTTTTCGTTGACCAGGAATTGTACCTGCCACATCTCCTCGGGAGTAACAGCCTTTATGTGGCTGAAATCGAATCGGAGCCTGGACCCGGTCACAAGAGACCCCGCCTGCCTTACATGAAGTCCAAGCACATGCCTCAGGGCAGCGTGCAGCATATGGGTAGCAGTATGGTTTCTGGCAGTGTCGTCTCTTCTTATTGGGTCAACGTGGCTTTGCACTGTGTCCCCGATTGAAATGGTTCCCTTTGACAAAATTCCGTAGTGCACAATGAGACCTGGGATTGCCTCTTTTGTGTCGTGCACCGCAATTTCACATTCAGAGTTACCAATGGTGCCACCATCCCCTACCTGTCCGCCTCCCTCGGCATAAAAAGGAGTTTCCTGTAAAACCAACTGTAATTCTTGACCTTGCGAAACTTCGGTAACAGACAGGCCCATCGAAATTAATCCAACTACAACGCTTTTTCCGTCCAGTGTTTCATATCCGGTGAAATTAGTATTGCCGACCCCTAACTCTTCGTACAAACGGACTCGCGCGTGGTCACCATCGAATTGTGCGTGAGATCGGGCCCGATCTTTCTGGGCTTCCATCTCTTTTTCGAAACCAGCCATATCCACCGTAATATTTCTCTCGGTTGCTATTTCCTCAGTCATTTCCACTGGGAATCCGTAAGTATCCCAGAGCCTAAAAACTAGGTTCCCTTCCAAAGTAGAAGAATTCTCCATCGCTTCCTCTAGCATGGTAAATCCATTCTCGAAAGCCTGTTGGAATCGTTCCTCCTCTAATGTCAGGACGCTTAGAATAAATTCCTTATGGGTGTGTAATTCAGGGTATGTTGTCCCCATTTTTTCTATAACGGATTCAGCAATGGGTGACATAAACGATTCCTGCAATCCAAGTTTTCGGGCAAGCCTGATGGCTCTTCGAATAACTCGCCTTAGTACATAACCTCTGCCTTCGTTACCTGGGACTACTCCATCAGCCGTCAAAAATGTGGAACTTCTCGTATGTTCTGCAATTGCTCTAATCGCATAATCAGTTTCCAAATCTTTCCCGTATTTTTGTCCGCTGATTGAACAAACTTGAGTTATAAGAGAAGAGAATAGGTCTGTCTCGTACATTGTTTCTGAATCTTGCATCACAATAGTGGCTCTTTCCAATCCCATTCCAGTGTCAATACTTGGGGCAGGTAGATTTTCTCTTGTCCCATCGGGGTGATGATAATACTGCATGAATACCAAGTTCCATAATTCCACGAACCGAGTGCATTTCTCACTAGTTGACATTAGGTTTTCACAGTTAGGGGCACAGTCATTTCGGAGGCAGCCTCTATCTGATCCAAAGTCATAATGCAATTCACTACATGGCCCGCAAGGCCCTTCACTTCCATGTAT
The DNA here is from genome assembly GCA_009392675.1 of SAR202 cluster bacterium. Classification (GTDB taxonomy): domain Bacteria; phylum Chloroflexota; class Dehalococcoidia; order Lucifugimonadales; family UBA826; genus UBA11996. Next base: position 3,780 of record VFFY01000213.1, read on the forward strand.
CGGAGGGCCCCACCAATTATCGTCGTCACCGAATCGGTATATACGCTCCTTGGGGACTCCGATGTTTTCCCACATTTCCTGAGCTTCATCATCTGTGTGATGGATAGTAATGAAAAATTTTTCCTCGGGAAGATTTAATTTATCAGTCAGAAATTCCAAGGCATATTCAATGGCTTCTTTTTTAAAATAGTCACCGATACTAAAGTTACCTAACATTTCGAATAATGTGTTGTGAGTAGCATCCCCGACTATATCTATATCTGGGGTCCTGAAACATTTCTGAGAAGAGGTCAATCTTTGTCTTGGGGGGGTCTGTTGGCCAGAAAAATATGGTTTGAATTGATTCATTCCGGCAATTGTCAGTAAGAGGGTAGGGTCACCGACTGGTATTAAAGATGAGCTTGGCACTCTGAGATGTCCTTTACTCTCAAAGTATTTTAAAAAGGCTTCCCTTATTTCATCACTAGTCATTTTATTGATCATCTAACTACTCGTTTGCATAATGTGAACTAATACTCTTTGGCGAAGTCATCAGGATCTGGCTCAACCAACAAAATTATATCGCAAGGTTTTTAATGTCGCGATCGACGATGTTAGGATTTGATGTCTGAAACACATCTAAATCCCAGATTTCCAGTGGAACTATCCGGTGTATTTGCACTTCTAGCGGCTACCCGATAGCGATTACAATAGGATTCGTGACATAAGTACGACCCCCCTTTTATGGTTTTTGATGTGCCAAAACCTGGGCCCTTAGGGTCGTGTTTGGCATCTATGTCGTTGAGGGAATTGCTGAACCAATCTTGCTGCCACTCCCATACGTTCCCGACCACGTTATACAAACCGTAGCCGTTTGGAGGGTAACGTTTAGCTGGAGCAGTACCTGTAAAGCCGTCATCTTTCAAGTTTATGGTTGGAAATTCTCCTTGCCATATATTACACATGTGTTGGCCTCCTGGATGGAGTTCGTTTCCCCAGGGGTACAACTGTTGTTCTTGGCCACCGCGTGCTGCAAATTCCCATTCAGCTTCAGTTGGCAGACGTTTTCCGTAGTGAGATGCAAACTCAGTTGCATCGTTCCATGAGATATGGACTACAGGGTGGTGCATTCTAGTTTTTATATTGGAACCTGAACCTTCTGGGTGCTTCCAAGACGCCCCATCAACTTTTCTCCACCACGGGGTCCCTGGGGGTGATTGATTGGCTGAACGTGCATTTTCAGGCGCAACAAAATTGTAAAACACAAATGACCAGTCAAATTTTTCCGCGTCGGTTTTATATTTTGTTTCTTTTACGAAATCAGCAAAATTTCTATTTGTCACCGCTGTAATATCAATTAGGAAAGAATTCAAACTCACTTTTTTTATTGATCCCTCCCCATCACTTGGAAAACCAAATTCGTAATCAGAGCCCATTTGAAATGTGCCACCTGCAATGATGACCATGTTTTCTGGCTTAATGTTTTTCGTCTGAGGTTTGTTGGGTTTTTCGATCTTGGAGGTATAAAAGGGCGGTTTGGGTTCCCTTGATGCCGTGCAACAAGGGCTCATTTCAGAATACATATTAGACATATTTGTGCTTCTTAGTTTGGGTTAGAGATTTGTTGACACCATTTGTGAAAGAGTATACTATCCGCCATGCTATGGAAAATAAATTCTATGAAAATACACACATGTTTTACTATTATTTTAGTAGCTTAAGTCAGCTGCCGTTAAAGGACTTGTGTAAACTCTAGGTATATATCCAAAGCCAGACAGAAGCCCACAATCGGTAGCGATTGGGGCTTTTTTTTTTGGTTTATGATTTATCGATAAAGCCAAAAGATAGTGGAAAAATATTCAATTCAAAAATTGAGGATAAAAATGAGCAGTCAAAAAAGTCATGTCCAAGGATTGGGATTTTCTTCAAAGCACTTGTTTAGCCCTCTAGAGCTAGTGGACAGGTTCCCTAGATCTGATGAGGCAGCTTCAACCGTGCAAGAGGCTAGAAAGACAATAAAGAACATCCTCCATGGGGATGACGATAGAGTGATGATAATAACGGGGCCTTGTTCTATTCATGATGAGGAAGCTGCTCTGGATTATGCTCGAAGATTAATCGAGCTGAGAAATCGACTTAGTGAGAAAATGTTTGTTGTTATGAGAGTTTATTTTGAGAAACCTAGAACAACGGTAGGTTGGAAGGGCCTGATAAATGACCCTGGACTCGACGAGACATTTGATATCTCACAAGGATTACAGCGAGCAAGGAGATTGCTGCAGGAAATCAATGACATGGGAATGCCCGCAGCTTGTGAATTTTTGGATCCTGTAGTCCCGCATTATTTTGAAGATTTAGTCTCTTGGGTTGCAATAGGTGCAAGGACGACCGAGAGTCAAACTCATAGACAGATGGCGAGCGCTATTGGTATTCCGGTTGGGTTCAAGAATGGTACCGACGGAAATTTCGAGACCGCGGTGGATGGTATATTGGCAGCTCGGAACCAGCATTCATATGTTGGGACGGGGCCTGATGGGCACGTCTGTGTTTTAAGAACTGATGGTAATCCAGATGGCCATTTGGTGTTGAGAGGGGGGAAATTAGGTCCCAACTATGATTCAGATTCAATAAAGTTGGCTAATGAAGTTTTATGCAATGGAGACTTGGAGCAGCGGTTAGTAATTGATTGCAGTCATGGTAACTCTAATAAGAATCACGAAAGACAGCCTTCGGTCTTTGAAGATGTTATTTCACAACGAGCAGGCGGAAACAATAGTATTGTGGGAGTGATGCTTGAAAGCAATATAAATCCAGGAAGCCAGAAACTCGGTAATGATCCTGGTACATTGGAATATGGGGTATCTATTACAGATGCCTGTGTTGGTTGGGATAAAACCGAAGAAATAATGCTATGGGCGGATAATGCCCTTAGTATGTAGCGTTGAAGACATATTTAATGCGGCCCACGGGTATAACTGCAATTTTACATTTTGGGTGTGAATAGATTTTCCGTTGATTTTAACTACTTTGTTATAGTGGATTTTTTCTCAGCTTACCCCATACGTACATTCCCAATTTACTTCCACCGACTAGGTGCAGGTGTGCGTGCTCTTGGGATTGCATACCGTCCTCACCAAAATTGGAGAGAATCCTATAACCCGATGGACATCTTTTCTGACCTATTTCGTTAGCAAGAAATCCGATATCAGATATCAAGTTTTTTGACGACCATAAATTAGATTGGTTCATATGTAATTTGGGTACAAAAAGTAATTGGGTTGAAAACCATTTAAGATTATTTTCAAATACCACGAAATCTTTTTCCTCGTGGTGGAAATCTGCCGGTTCCTTTCCGGAAATTATTTTGCAGAATATACAGTCGTCAGCTATTGTCATTTAAAAGTTTGTTTCCTGTGTTTATCGGGCTCTGCCCATTCTGTAATCTGGAGCCTGTATGTTCAGAATTTGGCCTATCTTGGCATCTTGGATCCTGGAGGCTTGCGCGCTTCGACCGGCTATACTGCTGAAATCTGTCCTGGTCGTTATAATCGTTGGCAGCCTGTGATTGTGTCGGTAAACCAAAAGATGATATATCGTTTTTTGAGACCAATTTGTGTCTTGTTCATTTCCCAAGTCATCCAAAATCAATAATGAGGAATCCTTAACCCTATCGAAAATACGGGATGAACTGACGGAGCTGTCTGGAGAGAACCCAGATCTCAACTCATCCATTAATTCTGGGACGAATGCAAAGAAAACATCCTCGCCAACTGATTGGCGATAATTCCCGATAGCAACTGCCAAATGGGTTTTACCCACTCCTGAATTAGCGCTATAGAAGGTGAGCCATCCATCTGGGGTTTGACTGTATTTTTGGGCACTTTCAAGAACTGGTTCTAAATTGGAATTTCCCTTTCTCCCTTTGGGGTTAAAGGTATCGAAATTCATCTGTGAAAGTTCTTTAGGAATAGCTCCGAGAGAAGATATTTCGTCATAACTATTAATTCTTGAATCTGTTGTGACTATATTGCAAAGATTTGAATCGTATATTCGACTTCTGATAAACGGATCTAGAGAATTGATATCTTCAGAAGTGGTTAAAACGGTGGGGAGTCTTCCGTTTGATCGGTGATTGAGTATCTGATTCAATTTCTCCGCTGACCAGCTACTTACGCTGTGGTCAGTTATCCCGTCCAAGATTAATATAGGCGCATTTTTTACTTGGTCAAATAAGTCATCGTATTCAA
>VFFY01000214.1 GCA_009392675.1 SAR202 cluster bacterium
GTAGGATTCGAACCTACGTAGCCCTTCCGGGCGCCAGATTTACAGTCTGGTGGATTTAACCACTCTCCCAACCCTCCAAATAAACCGCATTTCAGTTTAACATAGGAACATTGGTTGGACTGTCAAGTCAGCGTCCAGCTTAGGCTGATAGCGCACACCATACAAGTCGAATCAAGAAATTGTACTAGCTTAATAAACAAATGGTCAACATAATCAAGTTGGATGTAGGGCCAGATTTCGTCATATATTTTGAAGGTAAATACCTTCCGCTTCCCTCTTCACCAAAAAAACCACCTGATTGAGAGGAATTGAATCATTAGAGGCTATTTTTTTACAATCTTCATACTCAGGCGATACCGACACTACTAATCCGTTTTTCTTCTTTAATTTAATTCCCACATTCCCAAGAGACGATTCAAAACTTTCAATTTCCCTGTCCGCCTCAATTCTCTCAACCGGTCTTACTCGTATTCCTAACGTGGAAGTTTCAAGCATAATAAAATCAGCGATCCTTTCTTTCATGCTTTCGTCTATCAAAGATGATAATAAAACCCCTGGGCGATTCTTTTTCATTTGGATGGGGGTAAACCACACATCTCTTGCACCTAATTCAAAAAGTTTTTCTTGAACGTACCCTAATGTCTCCCCAGTAGTATCGTCTAGGTTGGTCTCCAATAGGATGATGTCAGTTTCGTCTTTAGGAACTGATAGGTCACCTATCCAAACAGATAGAACATTTGGGTATGATTCAGGATCTCGAGTACCTAACCCATAACCAATTGAATTTATATTCATTACCGGCTGTGAAAAGTCGGCCAATGTCGCAAGTAATGCCATTCCGGTAGGGGTAACCATTTCGCCGGTGGGAGGCATATATGACGGTGGTGGGTAGCAGGGTATATTTTTTGAGGCCAACATGTAGGCAGTGGCCGGGGCTGGTACCGGCAAAAGGCCATGCTCTGTTCTAACAGTACCTGACCCCGTAGGTATGGGAGAGCTGTAAAGCTTATCCACAGACAACATTTCTAATCCCAGCACAACACCGACAACGTCTATGATTGTGTCTACAGTGCCTAATTCATGAAGATGAACTTTTCCGGGGTCCTCACCATGTACAGAGCCTTCAGCTTCCCCAATCAGGTTGAATACTCCGCAGCATTTAGATTTAGAGGATTCTGATATCGGTGCCGCGTTGACTATACCTATAAAATCTGTCGGGGTTCGCTTTCCGGGGTCAGACCTATCTATATTTACATTTAAATGGGTCCCTTTCACACCTCGGCGGTCTTCAACTAGAGCCTCTAGTTGAAATCCTTCTATACCCACCGATGTCAGAGCCGACGACAATCTCGCTACATCTAGGCCCGAATCAACTAGGGAAGCCAACAACATATCCCCACTGGCTCCACCTATTGCATTCACGTAGGCTGCTTTCAAGCAGGTCTCCCGGTGTCCATTCAGGGTTATGTTCTGATCATACTGGAGAAGATGTCAATGAAGCCGGAGTCTCAGTCTTGATTATTATGGCGTTTTCATCCAAATCCACGATCGCTGTATCCGCGGGTCCTATCTCTCCCGCAAGTAATGCATCAGACAATTTATCTTCTACAGTGTCCTGAATCAATCTTCTCAAAGGTCTTGCCCCAAAAGTCGGATCGTAGCCTTCCTCTGCCAGCCACTCTCGTGCCGCATCAGTTACTTCAAGAGATATCCCCTTTTCAAGCAGATTACTTGATACTTCCTTCATCAAAATAGTAACGATATCTTCCATATGCTCCCTACTCAAAGCATGGAAGACAACGGTACCGTCAATTCTATTTAAAAATTCAGGTCTGAAAAAATGTTTAACTTCATCAAGAACATTGTTTTTCATTCGCAAATAAGATTCTTCTTCATTTTGGGCTCCCTCTGTCCTTGCATTGAATCCAAGGGATCTATCCTGCCTAATTAGGTCTGACCCAATATTGCTGGTCATCACGATTATCGTGTTTCTGAAATCGACTTTTCTACCTTTGGAATCAGTTAAATGTCCATCATCAAAAATTTGCAAAAGGATATTGAAAACCTCTGGATGCGCCTTCTCTATCTCGTCGAGCAGTATTACACTGTACGATTTCCTTCTAACAGCTTCTGTTAGCTGTCCTCCTTCGTCGTACCCAATATAACCTGGGGGCGCTCCTACTAATCTAGCAACAGTGTGACGTTCCATGAACTCAGACATATCCAGTCGAATCATCGAATCTTCGCTACCAAACATAAACTCAGCCAGCTTTTTAACCGTGTAAGTCTTTCCAACACCTGTAGGTCCCAGAAATATGAAGGCCCCGGTTGGTCTTCTACGGTTCTTCAAGCCAGACCGCGATCGCCTAACAGCCTTTGACATAATTTCTATGGCTTCCCCTTGGCCAATAACGTTTTGGCGTAAAGCTTCTTCCATTTTGATGAGCCTTTCACTTTCCGCCGCAGCTAGCCTTGTAACCGGAATTCCAGTCCACATACTAACCACTTCCTCTATATTTTCTTCTTCAACTACTGGTTGTTGATCACCTTTTTCTTCTTCCCACTCTTTTTTTATATTTTCCAGTTTTTCTGATAAGGAAACTTCCCGATCTCTTAGTTCTGCGGCATGTTCATATTCTCTACCAGAAATAGCGTCATCTTTCTCTTTCCTGACACTATCAAGCATCCGGGAAGCTTCTTTTACAGATCTGGGCGCCATGCTGTGGTGTATCCGTACTCTCGATGATGCTTCATCAATCAGATCTATCGCCTTATCCGGAAGAAACCTATCTGCAATGAATCTTGAGGCTAAGCTTGCTGCAGACTGGATCGCTGAATCCGATATCTCAAGTTGATGATGCTCTTCATATTTTTCCTTGATCCCACGAAGTATCTCAACAGTCTCATCTACACTCGGCTCTTCAACTCTGACGGGTTGAAATCGCCTTTCCAAGGCAGGGTCTCTTTCAACATACTTTCTGTAATCGTCCAATGTGGTCGCACCAATAGTTTGCATTTCCCCTCTAGCCAAAGAAGGTTTGAGAATATTAGCTGCATCAACAGCTCCTTCCGCTGCCCCAGCCCCAACCATTGTGTGAATCTCGTCAATGAACAAGACGCAATTACCCGCATTTTTGATCTCGTCTATTACTTTTTTAAGTCTCTCTTCAAATTCGCCTCTGTACTTCGTCCCTGCCACCAGGGAGCCCATATCCAAAGTGACAAGACGTTTTCCCTGCAGGGTTCCGGGGACATCATCTGAAGCAATACGCTGGGCGAGAGCTTCCACTATTGCAGTTTTACCAACACCTGGTTCCCCTATCAAGACTGGATTATTTTTCGTTCGCCTACTCAATATTTGAGTCACACGTTCTATTTCTTTCTCCCTTCCCACAGTGGGATCAAGTTTCCCTTCATTGGCTTTTTCAGTTAGATCCACTCCTAGCTGATCAAGGGTAGGGGTTTTTGTAGTTGATTTACCACCCGACTTCCCCTTGGATGACCTCGCACCCCTATTCAAAACAGAATTAGTTTCGCCCCTGACCTTATCCAAGGTCACAGCTAAGCTTTCCAGCACTCCAGCAGCAACTCCTTCCCCTTCCCGCATCAACCCTATTAGCAAATGTTCCGTTCCGATGTAGTGATGATTCAATCTTCGTGCTTCATCGACTGCCAATTCGATTACTTTCTTGGCCCTAGGGGTCAAGCCGATCTCGCCACTAGCCGCAGTATCTCCTTTGCCTATGATGAATTCAACCGCAGACCTAATTTTATTTAGCTCTATACCCAGACCTCCGAGAACTTTGGCTGCTGTTCCCTCGTTCTCTCTTACTAGTCCAAGAAGGATATGCTCAGTGCCAATATAATTATGGTTGAACCTTTGAGCTTCTTCCTGAGCCAACGACAAAACTCTGCGGGCCCTTTCTGAAAATTTCTCGAATCTACTTGCCATATATATCGGCTCCTAGGTAGCTATTCTTTTTCAGTATCTTGGGTAGGTTCTACTACATTATCCTTTTCTTCTTCCACAACGTTGGTCTCAGTAATTGCAGTCTCCTCGTTCTCAATCTCAGTCACCTCAGAAGAAGGA
>VFFY01000215.1 GCA_009392675.1 SAR202 cluster bacterium
CCACACCCGGCATTACCTCGGGGTACCAGGGTTAACGTCGGCGTCAAAGGAACTCTCAAAGAACTGTTTTACGGTCCTTCCTCAGTATCAAATGGTACCCAAAATCTAGTCGGTGCACTCAAAGCCTGTATGGGCATGGTAGGAGCGCGGAATATCAAAGACATGCATTCTGTGGAAGTCGTAGTGGCTCCCTCAATAAAAACTGAGGGTAAACATTACCAACTTGGTTTAGAGTAAGGACCGATAGGATTAATTACATACACTAGCAGACCTGCTCAACGTATATGAATAAGCAGCTATCTGATTTCTAAAAGCACTGCCCGTTCGTTATTACTAAGATCTTTCAAAACTGTAGTTATGGCAGACGGAAAAAATTGTTGAGATAATTTGACAGCTTCAGCCGCTTGATCAGAATCTATTTCAAACAATATGACCGATGGATTGGACATTTTATCTACCGCTTGAAAGAGTAATTTTTTTATCAATTCCAGCCCATCATATCCTCCATCCAAAGCCACCATCGGTTCCTTTAATACCTCTTCCTGGAGGGAGGTCAATTTATCGCTCCTGATGTAAGGCGGATTACTAACCAATATATCGATTTTGTCTATAATCGGTTCAAGTAAGTCACCACGCCTCAATTTGACTCTTGAGTACAACCCATGAGTTCTCCTATTATCATCTGCGATTACTAAAGCAGCTTCACTGATATCTACAGCTATTACGCTAGCAGTAGGAATGTTCAAAGCCAACGAAACCGCTATAGCTCCACTTCCTGTTCCCACATCCACTATCGAAATTTCGTTTTTATCCAGCAACTTGGCTTGAACGATAGCTGCATCAACCAAAAGCTCCGTTTCTTGCCTTGGAATCAACACATCTTCTGAGACAGCAAATGGCAATCCATAGAATTCTTTGACCCTGGTAATGTATGCAAGAGGCTCCCTCTGAGTCCTTCTTTTTACCAAAGAGGCAATATTGCCTGAATCCTCGATGGAGACATCTTCGTCTAAATCTTGGAACATAGTAGCTCTGTCAATCTTTAATACGTACCTAAGTAAGACTTCTGCTTCCAGTTTAGCCTCAAGTGAGCCTATTTTCATAAGCTCTTCACTTGCGACATTAAGGGTTTCTTTGACATTCACAAACTGGCATTCTCCAATTTACGAGCTTGCTCCACCTGGACCAAAGCTTCGATGAACTCCATCAAATCTCCATCCAGTACCTGTTCAAGGTTATAGCTTGTGAGGCCTATCCTATGATCTGTGATCCTGCCTTGTGGGAAATTATAGGTCCGAACTCTTTCTGAACGATCTCCGGAGCCTACTTGAGACCTTCGAGTATCAGTGATCTCTTGCTGCTGTTTTTCTATCTCAGCTGCAAGTAATCTTGACCTAAGCACTGCAAGGGCTTTTTCCTTATTTTTATGTTGAGACCTCTCATCCTGACATGTTGTGACAAGGCCACTAGGAATATGTTTAATCCGAACGGCAGTAGCGACCTTTTGTACATTTTGTCCACCATGACCACTCGCATGGTATATATCTATCTGAAGATCTTCTTGGTTGATATCAACATCTATCTCTTCGGCTTCAGGAAGAACCGCTACTGTAGCAGCAGATGTATGTATCCTTCCGCTGGATTCAGTGGTCGGAACTCTCTGAACTCTATGAACACCACTTTCATGCTTTAATTTGCTGTAAGCCTGATCCCCTCTAACCTGAAAAGTGATCTCCTTTAGCCCTCCAATCCCTGTGGAATTTGAATCTATTACCTCCAATTTCCAATTCAATCGCTGAGCCAACCGGGAATACATTCTATATAGATTTGAGGCAAATAAACCCGCCTCTTCTCCGCCCGTCCCAGCTCTAATTTCAATAATTACATTTTTATCGTCATTAGGATCTGTTGGAACTAAGGCGATACGCAGTCTTTCTTCAACATCTTCTTTATTTCCTTCAAGAGTCGCCTGTTCCTCTTTAGCCAGCGATAATATCTCAGAGTCCGATTCAGATCTAAGCATCTCCCGCAAATCAGCTATCTCTTTAATAACTTCTCTGTACTCTCGAGCGAGTTCCACAACTTCTCTCATTACCGACTGTTCTTTGGCATACTGCTGAACTTTGGTGTAATCAGTCACCACCTCTGGATCTGCCAATAATTTGTTCAATTCCTCATATTTTTCTTCAACCGAGGAAAGCCTTTCTAACATCATTTCATCCTGAAAGTTGAATTTGTGATAACTATGAAATCAAAGAGTAATCATAACTTGAACCCATCTCGATTTCCATAATTTTGGAATTAGATATGTGTAGTTTTTTTTCATGAACAGAAATTCAACAATTTTAGGTTTGTTGACGTATCACGCTTAATTTTAAATAATTCCTTGTGAATGCGATCATCTATGGCACCTTGCAACCATGTCCTTAAAAAATAGTGAGGTTTGTATGACTGAACCCAACGTTGAATTAAGAAAAGTCGCTAAGGAAGATGTATCACGGATAAATCAGTGGCTGACAGATGACGAAGTTGCCGAAAATTGGTTTGGAAGATACTCATATGGTAATCCGGCCCATCTGGGATACCATCCGGAACAGGTTGACACTTATTCCGACCAGCAATGGACAGAAACATTTTCAAATCCAGAACATGCCATATTCTCCGTTTACACAACCGATGGTTCTCATATCGGGGAATCTCACATCGCCATTGAGGAATCACTCGGCGATGGGCAAATATCGATCCTAATTGGAGCCAGGAAATTGTGGCACCAAGGTTTTGGGACCGCGGCCCTACATGCAACTTTAGACCAGGCGTTTACCCACTATGGATTGTTCAGAGTATGGGCAGATATACCTGAATATAATGAAGTCGCCCTTAAAATGTTTGAACATTTTGGATTTAAACACGAAGGAACTTTGAGAAAGAGCCGGCCTCATGAAGGGGCAAGATACGACTCCATAGTTATGGGAATGTTGTCAAACGAATATGACTCTGGCTAAATAAGTTCCAACCTAAACTTACAGGAATTAACTATGCTTTACGATGCTGAATCTGGAGACCTATCTATAACTGCAGGTGGGGACGCCATGATAACCAGAAAGCTTTCGGTCCACAAAGAAGAAAAATTCTTAGACCTAATTGAATTATTCCGTTCATCAGATGTCGGATATGTGAATCTTGAAATGCTTATGCATAATTTTGAACACTCCCCTGGGTCTGCTGGCGGAACATTCACAGGGTCTGACCCTTCTAACCTAGCTGAATTAACCTGGTCCGGCATCAATTTAGTATCAACCGCCAACAATCATAGTCATGACTATGGAGAAGGTGGAGTCCTCACGAATCTCCAACATCTTAAAACTTCCGATCTGACCCATGCTGGTACCGGTCAACATTTAAGTGAGGCTAGAAGTGCTGGATATCTTGATACTCACAACGGAAGAGTCGCGCTGATAGCCGCTTCTTCTACCTTTGCAGAGTCAGGTAGAGCCTTGAACCAAAGACCGGATCTAAAAGGTAGGCCAGGACTAAATCCTCAACGATTTAAAACAACATACACAGTGGACAAAGATTCCTTCGACCAACTCAGAAGGACCAATCGCCTTTTGGGGCTCGAACAAAAACGAGACTTCCAAAGAGGCTTCAGGTCAGCTGGGGTAATACCAGAGGACACTGAAACAGAGTTTTCTTTCCTTGAAAATCGATTCAGGGTTGGGGACTCCTTCTCGGAAAATACCGAATTAAATAAAGAAGATCTTAACGAAAATTTGAAGTGGATTTCAGATGCAAAAAGAATGTCTGACTGGGTAATAGTTTCATTTCACTGTCACGAGAGTGGGAAAACTATGGCAGAACCACCCGAATTTCTTGTCAATTTCGCTCATGACTGCATTGATGCAGGAGCCTCCGTCTTTATAGGGCATGGTCCACACGTCACAAGGGGAATAGAAATATACAAAGGCGCCCCAATTTTATATAGCTTGGGAAATTTCATTTTCCAAAATGACACTGTCAAATGGCAACCATCTTATAACTATGACCAAATAGGCTTAGATCATTATTTCACCCCAGCGGATTTCTACGATAAGCGTAGCGATGAAAGTAAAAGGGGATTTCCGAGTGATCCGATTTATTGGCAAAGCGTAGTAGCACAAATTAAATTCAAAAACGGCAAACTCGCCTCTTTAGGTGTTGTACCGATTGATATGGGATATGGAAAGCCCCGTTCTATGACAGGAAGGCCTTTAATTGCCTCGGGCAAAATTGCAAACCAGGCTTTATCCAGAATAAAAGGATTGTCTGAAGGCATGGGAACCGAACTATCAATCGATGGAAACCGTGGTATAGTCACAATCTAGGGAAATTTCACATAACAATTAATCGAAAAATAAATCCATATCCTGGTGTGGAATCCCAACGTCGTCATAAACTGAACCTCTGGCACTATAACCGAGTTGGGTATAGAAAGGAGCGGCTTGGCTTTGAGCCGAAAGCGTGACTCCTCTAAAGCCCATTGTTCTGGCTAGTTGTTGCAACTCCACCATGAGTATCTCACCAATTCCTTTTCGTCTCGTAGTTTTTTTAACTGCGACTCGTCCGATATGAGGTAAATTAGGTATTTTCCCAGAACCCGGTTTACTGCCTTCAAGTACTAACCTCGCTGTCCCTACCGCTAGCTGGCTTTCAGATACCATCACATGAATGACCCGACCAGATTTAATCGCCTGCAGGGTATCTAATGCATCAATCTCTTCAATAGCTGGAACA
>VFFY01000216.1 GCA_009392675.1 SAR202 cluster bacterium
CCTTCTGAAGGGGACAGGGATACCAAAGCAGCACCGAACACTGTAACAAATATGCAAGCCAAGGAATATATTGTGACATCTTCCCCAAGTATAAAGAAAGCTAGAATTGCAACAAAAACAGGGTATGTGGATACCACGGGAACCACTCGTGACACATCTTGTGACTCCATTATTTGAAACATGATGACCAGATACACTCCAGAAGATATGCCGGAAAAAATAGCAATTGTCAGAGAATTCAATGTCATCCCGGAGATTGTGGACATAGGAATGGCGATAAGCCCTAGGATTATTTGTGCTAATCCGACTGTGACTATAAATACCTTAGCGTTGTCAACATGTTTGGATATGAGTAGCTTGTCCAACACTGACACAAGTGCAAAGGTAAATGCACTTGCCATTGAAAACCACATCCATTCCATTGGATTATCTAGGACCTAAGATTTTGTATAAAGAAATTAACAGACGACTACTCGAGTTCAAAAGTTTTAACCCAAATGCCAGGAGAATCTGATTCATGCTGCATTTCTTCCCGCATCCTTTCATTGTCAGGATGGGCAGTTTGTTGTTTTTGCCACTCCTCAGTCTGCGAAGCATTGGCGGAATCTAATTCGTAAAAAGTCATGTATTTAGGTGAGCCTTCGACCGTCTGATAGCGACGGCCTCGTATTACGCCGTCGACTGTTTCATAATTCGGCACGTAAACTTTGTTGTACCAATTGTTCCATTCATTTTCTGTGTTGCTAGGAATATTCATCCTTCCAATTTGTAAAGCTGGAGCCATAGGACTTGAAAGTATTTCCTCTGTCAGTTCTGTTGGGAATATCATTTCGTATACATTTCGGATATATTTTGTTCCTATAACATCTGGCGACATTCGCTTTGACCATTCTGTCGGATTGTTTTTCAACTCAACATATCCTGGAGATTTCATAACTGAAGAATGTTCCAACTCGTATACCGCTAGGTGTTTTGGGCCACTTTTCACAGCTTCGTAGCGAGCCGCACTTAAGACCCCGGGAACTGACAATCTTTCTGCCATATGTTCCTGGTTATACCATTCATTGAATTCTTCTTCGTGTTCTGGAGGTACTTCGCTCCAAACCGCGAGCATACCCGTCCCTTTTAGCTTAATCATGTTTACCTCAAATCGTAGCTGTTTGATTCAGGCAATATAACATAACGTTTTAGAAAAAAAACTTTTTATAGTGTTGATACCAGTTGCTTGTAAAAAGGTTGTGTGGGTTCTGGGTATAAATTATCCGCCCCGGCCTGCATCTGGATGATTGATAACAGTTTAATTGCTGCTTTTTGTGTATTGCTCAACTACTCAGTGACCTGCGGCCAGGTCACACCTGATCCTAGCTTCATGCTTTTAGAGATAGGATCCAGATGGTCAATTTTTTGAAATGAATTACTGTTTATTATTACTCCTTTTTCAATTAATTGTTGTCCACCCATCGAATGAAACGCACCGGCAGGGTTAATTTTTGTTCCATTCCGTACGGCCTTATCGATTAAATCGACTATTTGCTCCATCGATTATGATTTTTCAAAGGAGGCGACACGTGAGGTATTAACTTTGGATTGGACACCATTTAAAAACATGGTTCAATAATGTTTATATGACTAGCTTCTTAGATCTTTTCAGATAGAAATGCCTTGATATCGTTCTCGACGGCCTCTTTATGTACGTTCCAGGCTGCACCATGTGGGGCTTCATCAAGGCGTAGGTAGGTCACAATGTCTGGCCTAGAATTAGCTAAAGAATCACTGAGAGATACAGGGACTGTTTTATCTGCGTTGCTATGTATTAAGAGGATGGGAGTAGATAATTCATCGCTTCTTGACAAATAATTCAAATCTTCCCATCGTATATTAACCATTCGGGAGACCAATTTTTTGATTGGATATTCAGCTCCACGAGGGAGTAATGGGATTTCCTCAGCTTTCATACCTATGATCTTGTTAAGGTTAAGGGCAGGAGATTCTAAGATTGCCCCGTGTATTTGTGATTTTGTGGTCGATTCCAGCAAATATTTAATTACTATTGCACCTCCCATACTGTGGCCCATTAGGAATATTTTCTTTGCCCCCCGGTCATTGCAGAATTTGACAGCGCTTTCCAAATCCCTCCATTCCGTCAACCCAAACATATGGTAACCACCCTTATCTACAGGAGCATTTTGGTCGTTTCTATAATCTGATAAAAGAACATTCAAACCAAGTCGATGTAAGGTCGGGACAAATCGCATTGATTCTGTTCTGTAAGATCTATGCCCGTGTATTCCTATGATCCAACTATTGCTATCCACTGGAATGTGCCAGCCAGTCAAAATCCCAAGTTCTGATTCAAACGATACATCAGAATATTCAAGATCGAGGTCAATTTTTGGATTGTCTTCATAAACAAACAGGCTGGTTTTTATCTTAGAATTTTTTTTCAAGCACCCAGTGCGAGAAATTATTTTTCTGGTTATGACCCCGTTTACTATGGATGTTGGCCCCCCTGCCACCAAAGAACCTTCTCGACTTGTGAGCCCGATATTGGGTAGCTGTCCGTCACTAATATCTCTGCCACGGGGGCGAAAGGTTATGTGATTTTCATCGATGGATACTACGGAAGAAAAGTATTCTAATTTTTGCCGAAATATTTTGAAACCCTGGCGTCGCGTTTCAACAGCGTAGTAGATGATCACAAATCCTGTGATTCCTATAACCGCAGCAAAAACCGATAAAATTATTGGTATTATCATCTTGGCAAATACTTTTTCAAATATCCGGGTGTGGTTTGCATTAGTGAGTACTATCTGACCACGGTTTGTTGTAGTCCACCTGATGGGCATGCTAACTTTCGTTATTCAAAACTACAGGGTATGGATCAAAAATGCGAACTCAAAGTCAAATAACCGGTATTAATACGGATTTAAAAGGATCTATTGATGTTGCTTGTATCGGGATGTTAACCCCAGCAGAGGTGTATGTGGTTGATCAAATGCCAGATTGGAACACTGGCACTACCTGGAAAGGAAGAGCTGATTTTATATCTGATGACGCTGCTATAGTGGCGTGCTGTATAAAAAAATGGGGATTGGCTAGCGGTTTGGTATGTAATAAATTGGGAAACGACATTTCTGGGCAGAATGTTATCGACGAATTAGAATCTCTCGGTATTGTTGGTCAGTTCATTAAGGACGAAAACCTTACCACCCCGTACGAAATCGTTATTTCAGACTCTCGTGGCGGTAGGACATATATTTGGGACAGGAAGGAAGATATCTTGTCTACTCTGGAGGTTGCAGACACTTCAATTATTGAGGTGGCCAAATGTGCCTACGCCGACTGGTATGACTATCCCCACAACTTAACCGCGATTAAAGAAGTGTTACATCAAAACATCCCACTACTTATCAATATTGAAGACCAGTATCAAGATTTTGAGTCCATTAAAAAATTGGTTGGATTGGCGACTTGGGTTCAATGCACTCCAAACCAAACTAATAATAAACATCGACAAGATGAGACTTGTCGTCAATTACTAAAAGAAGGGGTAGAAGGGATAATTTTTACCGGTTCAGAAGAAGGGTGTACGTGGGTGACCAATTCAGAATCCTTTGCGGTGAAAGCCCCTTCCGTTCATTTAGTAGATGCTAATGGGGCAGGGGCCGTGTTATCTTCGGGATTTTTATATGGATATAGTAAAGGGTGGGATTTTGAGACTTCGTGCAGGTTTGCTGTGTCAGCGGCCTCACTGCAGTGTCAAGAAATATCTCCTTCTGCCTTGCCGGTTCAACGTATTATTGAGGTTTCGCAAGGCCTTGAAACAGTTAGATTCTGACCCTGGGGTTTAATGCTAAGTTTGGCTCACTGTAGTATGGGGAATTCCTGTCCGGTAAATTTTCCTTAAAGATATTATGAACCAACTTATGAAAACACAGGCTATAAATAAAATTCCACCTATGGTTAACATAGTGTCCGCCGGAAGAAGAACTCTTGATCCGGCAATTAAATCGAGTCGCAGGAAAGGTAGATCGGACATAGCACCGTTGGCTAAGTTCATTGTAGCCATTATTCCTCCTATGTGGACTGAATAAACTGCTCCCACCCGTCCTCTAACTGAGTCATCAGTTGCCAATTGAATCATGGTATGGGTGAGGGTCATATACCCCGCTTGTGATGCTCCCATTAGAGCTGCGCTTCCGATGGCAAAGTATATGTTGGGGGAAAATGCTAAGAGGATCGGCGCAAGCCCACTTATGATCCCTAGATTAAGAAATAATTTACCCTTTGTTGTCTCACTAGTGACTCCTGCCAGCCATATCAAACTTATTAATGCCCCTCCTCCTATGGACATCATCATGAGACTAAAATCTCCTCCGCTCGTTGCATTAAATCTCTCGACCGATAATACGGGTAACACAGCCTCGAATGACATAGTAAAACCGCAATGAAAGAATGCCATCATAACGATTAATTTCAATAAGGGATGTTTGTAGACGTAGGGAATACCCTGTGTGAAATTTGAAAAGAATCCCTTTTTACTATCCATTGAACCGGAGCTGGTAGTTTTTATCCTCAGAGCCTGAACAAGGCTGATAATGTAAAACAATGAACATGTTAAGAAGGCCCATTCTATTCGTGTGCTTGCTAAAAGTGGCAGTATTGTCAATGGTCCTAAAAGCCTCGAGCCATGCATAGTCGCTTGGTTTAAGGCAATCGCATTAAGTAATTTTTCTTTTGGCACTAGATTAGGAACTAGTGCTTGGCCCACAGGCATTTGTGCTGATCTGGCTGCGCCATTCACGAAAGCAAGGGTCATAAGGTGCCACATCTCCATCTGGTTAAAGGCCATTAGGCCTGCGAGGAACAATGTGTGAGTGAGGTTGAGGGCGTAGATGGAAGCCATTACTTTCCGTCTTTCATACTTGTCGGCTAGATACCCAGTGAATGGTGGAATCACAACCCTAGGTATCATTGCAAGAAAAGTGACAAGTCCCACATAGAGGGATGATTCGGACATTTCCCATACAATCCAACCACGGGCAACTATGAGGGCCCAAGCGGCAGCACTTGCACTCATGTTGCCGGTCCATAACACCCTATAATCTCTGTATTGAAGGGCGGCTAAGAACCGGCTTTCTAAAATCTTGTTTATCAAAATGCCACGGGAGTGGAATGAATATATTTCATGAGGGATTATTATAAAGCCTGCTTTTATAAATAAACACCAGCGAATCTTCAAATTGTTTAATGAAATTAAATTGAAAAGATGGTTGAGCTTAACAACAGATACATTAACCTATGAAGGGAGGCCATGACCTCTATTGTCCCAACGGGAAAAGATGTGCTGCCCTATTTTGAAAAATTGAAAAATTGAGCAATTGGGGTCGGTGGGATTTAGACGATCAACATGGCACCCTTAATTTTCTTTTCCAAAACAAAACCCTAGAGGCGGGTTTATTGGTGATGGAAGGGACCCAACTGGTTCTCCATCGAATTCAGTAGCGATATTTTAATAAAAATGAGTAAATCAACCATGATCCAAATTAATATTCGCAAATTTTTTATAGAGACCGCACTGGACACCTCATTAAATATTTCATATCCTTTAGCCCATTCATTAACGGGTTTTATTAACGGGTTATTAACGATAGGGGGAGAGAAAGAGTATGGCTAAGTATAAAGTCGTAACGCAGAAACCGGCTGGTGTCACCTTTGATTTAGCGGATGGCCAATATTTGCTGGAGAAAGATTCACTTGACTTGATTGATGCAGAAATAATAGAAATAAACGCTTCAACAGAGGATGAATTTATAGCTTCTGCCAAAGACGCAGACGCTATAATTGCTAGGGGTCGACCTATAACCAAGAAAATCATAGATGCTTTGGAGAATTGTAAAGTGATCTCCCTTGGCAGTGTTGGTGCAGATACTGTTGATGTAAATGCAGCAACTGCGAAGGGTATCCCAGTCACAAATGTCCCGGACACTTTTATTGAGGAAGTGGCTGATCACACCATGATGCTTCTTCTTGCTTCGTATAGAAGACTAAATATTATGGATCAAATGGTACGAGAGAACAGGTGGTCAGAAGGGCGACCTCTTCTTTCAGAATTCCCAAGATTGTGGGGACAAACCCTAGGTTTCATAGCGTTCGGGCATGTGGCCAAAGCGGTATCGATCAGAGCCAAAGCTTTTGGCCTACGACTGATTGCCTTTGATCCCTATATTGAAGAACTATCCATGACGGAATGTGGGGTTCAACCTATTAGTACCTTGGAAGAGATGCTGAGTATGTCAGATATAGTTTCAATGCATGCTCCCTCCACTGAGGATGCCTTCCATTTAATGAGTGAACCGCAATTTAAATCCATGAAACCTACGGCCCTTTTCATTAATAACGGGCGAGGCCCAACGGTGGATGAAGAAGCTTTGATTAAAGCACTTGAGCAAGAATGGATAGCTGGTGCTGCACTTGATGTATTTGAACAAGAACCTCCAGATCCTGAAAATCCTCTATTACATATGGAAAATGTGATATCAACTCCGCACGTTGCCTCTGCATCGCAAAGGATGGCTCCTGAGACGAGGAGACGGGTAGGCAAGGAACTTTCCCTAGTCCTTACAGGACGATGGCCAAGAAGTTGTGTGAATCCATCAGTATTAGCTGATTCTGGGCTCAAACGATGGCAGCCATATTCCATGGGTAGAGGCCCAGGTTCCGGCTAATATACATTAAGGAAATAAGGATTTAAAAAAGGGTGGCGTTGTCACCCTTTTTATTATCTTTGTGAATGGGTACAGTAGCTGTGATTGTAAGGAGTATTGCCATCAAGGCAACTATCGAAAGAGTGTAGAAAGCGTAGTTGTAACTTCCTGTGATATCGAAAACCAAACCAGAGAGTAAGGCCCCCACCGCTTGGCTGAAGGATACAAATGGTTCTGTGAAACCTCTAATCGTCCCTAAAGAACTGCGACCGAAGTAATCTGCCATAGCGACGGATGGCACAACTAGCATCCCTCCTAGAGCAGTTCCGAACAATGAGGCATATATCCATGCTTCAGTTACAGTGTCAGCTGTACTAAATAATATAGAGCATACGCTCATTAAAGCGGCGACCATCGCGTAGCAGTAACGTGCCTTTATTTTTTCGATAGTCCAGCCCCAACCCAAACCACCTAGGCCAGTAAATATTGCATTTAGGCTTACAGCAGCTGCCGCCTCGTTAGAAGTTAGCCCAGCATCTTGAAAAAAGGCTGCCATGTGAGTGTTTGTTCCTGAATGAATTACGAAAAGGAGACCTCCAGCCAATGCCAGCTGCCATAAAGCTGGAGTTCTCAATGCTTCCTTCAAAGTCCAGTTTATTTCCTCAATTACAACCGTTGGGCTTGCGTCCGTACTGGCAACCGAGGATTCTTTATCTCCATCTGGTAACAAGCCGACTGATTCAGGGGTTTCCGCAAGTAAAAGAAAAACAGGAAGTAACGCTATAACCCACACTCCCACACCCAGTAGATGCCAAGCAACTTGCCATCCATATATGCCTATCAGTATGGATGCCGTCAGTGGAAAACCAGTCATTCCTATTGAATGACAGAAAGTGAGTATTCCGTTTGCCCTTCCTCGTTTTTGAATAAACCACCTAGAAACTACTACTGAAGACCCAATTTGAACAGGACTACTAAATATAATTCTTCCAATGCCGTAGGTAACATAGAAGGTGATCGGAATAGTAGCCCATCCGGTTAGGAAGGTAGTTACACCTAATATCATTATGCTTGAGGTAAGCACAGCTCTCGCGCCATATTTATCAATCAACCAGCCTATGGCAGGCGATATGAAGGTAGATGCCAACCCACCCACACTGACTGCTCCAGCCAATACAGTGCGACTCCATCCTAAATCTTCCGCCATTGGATACATAAAAACAGCCAGAGTTAGGCTAGCAGCGGCATTCCTGACAATTTGAGTGGACCCTGATGTACCTAAAATAAGCCAACCGTAGTAAAATGGCGTGCGTCTTGAAAGAAATTTTGCTAGGTTCAATGAAGATCCTCATGGATTCAAAATGGGATAGTCCGCAGGGATGCTACCACGGAGTGGATAGTGCTTCAAACATTCCAAATGCTGTATTGTTAATACTGCGTCCACAATGCTAAAATTTTTCTTTGTTTGATCAACATGAATGAGGTTAAGTTTTCAATATGGAAATTGTGCCTTCACTTTAAAAAGTAATATGTAGTATGAGGAGTCTTATTAGTTTTGCCTGAGATAAAAATTGCAATAATCGGAGTCGGTAACTGTGCTTCTTCCCTGCTTCAAGGAGTGGCCAAGTATGCTGATGTAGGCCCTAACGAAACTGTTCCAGGTCTGATGCATCCTGTTTTAGGAGAGTATGGCATTGGAGATATAAAAGTTGTCGCTGCGTTTGATGTTGATGCAAATAAAGTGGGTAAAGATCTTTCGGAAGCAATCTTTGCAGAGCCAAATAACACCGTTAAATTTCAAGATGTCGAGAAAACTGGAGTCGTGGTACAGAGAGGGATGACCCATGACGGGATAGGCCGTTACACCTCAGAAATCATAACTAAAGCCGAAGGTGGTACTGACGATGTCGCTGCGATTTTGAAAGAACGCGAGGTAGATGTAGTAATTAATTACCTGCCAGTAGGCTCTGAGGAGGCTACAAAATGGTATGTTGAACAAGTGTTGCAGGCGGGCTGCGGGTTTATAAATTGCATACCTGTCTTCATCGCTAGTGGCGAGAATGATTATTGGCAAAATAGGTTTAGGGAGGCCGGAGCACCGATAATCGGGGACGATATCAAATCTCAGGTAGGTGCTACTATCACTCACAGAGTGTTAACTAGATTATTTATGGACCGAGGCGTCGAGCTCCAAAGGACATACCAATTGAATTTTGGCGGCAATACCGACTTCATGAATATGTTAGATAGAGACAGACTGGTCTCTAAGAAAATATCCAAAACCCAATCTGTCACATCACAAGTCGATGAATTTATACCTGACCGGGATGTCCATGTGGGCCCTAGTGATTATGTGCCGTGGCTCACAGACCGGAAGTGGTGTTATATCAGGATGGAAGGCAAGACCTTTGGAGATGTGCCTCTAAATTTGGAACTAAAGCTTGAGGTTTGGGATAGTCCTAATTCTGCGGGGGTCGTAATAGATGCAGTGCGGTGTGCCAAAATCGCAATAGATAGAGGCATAAGCGGCCCGATAACTGCACCTTCATCATATTTTATGAAGTCTCCACTCATTCAGTACACGGACGATGAGGCTAGACAACTTGTTGAGGATTTCATTGCTGGAGAAGAATCCGCTCAAGGTTAGTTTCAAGCGCCCGTGGGGTTTCGATAGACGAGGTTATATGAACCAACCCCTTAAGGTTGCGCTGGTGTCCCCGTATGATTTCGCCTCACCTGGTGGTGTGACTTCTCATATACAGAATTTGTGTGCTAATTTAGAACAAAGGGGTGTATTCACAAGGGTTTTCGCTCCGGTTTCAACAAGTTCGCATAACTTAATTCCCAACTTAATACCTATGGGTACTCCAGTGCCCGTACCAACTGGTGGGTCCGTGGCAAGGATATCCTTATCAGTTTGGCTGGCGGATCGGCTCAGAAAATCGATTGAGACTGAAAACTTCGATATCGTCCATGTTCATGAGCCATTCGCTGGAGCCTTGACTCTCGGAGTACTGTCAAAACGGCTAAGAAATAATCCGGGTATAGTGGCTACGTTTCACTCGTTTGAAGGATCAGGCCTTTACCAAATAGTGCCTAACAAGTTATTGCAGAAATACTTTCAAAGATTAGACAGAAGGATTGCTGTTTCATCATCTGCAAAATCTTATGTCAGCAAATATTTACCAGCAGACTACGACATTATCCCAAATGGGATAGATACGGGTGAAATTTCAACGACAACTCCATATCAAAATCTTCTAGACGATAAGATAAACATTCTGTTTGTAGGGCGCCTTGAGAAAAGGAAAGGTTTGAAATACCTTCTGACATCTTTTTGTGATCTTAAGTGGAAGTTTCCTAATATTAGACTCATCGTTGTTGGTGCTGGAAAAATGGATGTAGAATCACAACGAATTTTGGGAGAGAGAAATCCCGGCGACGTCTTCATCGCTGGATCAGTTACTCACGAAGAAAAGTTGAGGTATTTCAAAACAGCAGATATTTTTTGCACCCCGGCGACGGGTCAAGAAAGCTTCGGGATAGTGCTTCTAGAGGCTATGGCTGCTAGCTTACCAATAGTGGCTTCTAGAATAGATGGTTATCGCTCGGTACTCGATGAAAAAGAGGGATTCTTTACGAATGTGAAAGATCCGCATGATATTTCGGAAAAATTATCACGACTAATTACTGATAAGAATATGAGAATACAAATGGGAGAAAATGGGAGAGAAAAATCAAAGCTATTTTCTTGGTCAATAGTGACTGATAAAATCTTAGACCATTATTTGTCATTAACTAGTATCCTAAATGCAGATCACTTTAGACCCGTTGATTGATATGTTATTTATGCTCAGAGAGAGAACATGATTGCCAGAGAAGACTTACGGGAGCTACTTTACAGATATTATGAAGAGCCTTTTTCTGCTTTTTTTGACCGTATAGGCTTTACCCCAAACATGGTCACTTTGCTCGGGCTGCTGATAATTTTGATATCAGCGATATTTATTTCAATAGGCTATTTTTGGGTAGGCGGAATTATTGTCGCCATTGGAGGAGCCCTAGATTTGATTGACGGTGCCTTAGCTAGGAAGAAAGGGTTAGTTTCAAAATTTGGCGCTATGTTTGATTCTGTTGCAGATAGAGTACAAGAGGCATTAGTACTCCTTGGACTACTTATTTACTATTCTCTTAATAACTGTGTGTCTTCATATCTTTTACCCTTTAATTTATTCGAAGGCTTTAATTCTTGCGCTTTTGCGCAAATAATGACCTACACTGCATTTGTTGGATCAGTCATGGTTAGTTACCTCAGATCGCGAGCAGAAGGTTTGGGCATAGAGTGTAAAGTTGGGATCATGACTCGCCCTGAACGGGTGGCTATTATATCTGTTGGGCTTGTTATAGCCCATTGGGTGCCAGTTGTGATGATTGTAGTTTTAATGATTCTTACGGGATTAGGGGCTTTCACAACTGTTCAAAGATTAATGCATTCTTCTAAAGAGCTATAAATTTGGAGGTCACGGAACATGCAAATACTAAACGATTCGGATAGAGAGATCGTCAAAAACCGATTTGAAAACGAATTAGCGAGTGAAGTAAATATAACTTTGTTTACCCAAATGGACCTTGGAGGTTTGATAGTTCCGGGTCGTGAATGTGAGACCTGTGCGCCAACTGAACAATTGTTGAAAGAGGTTAGTGAAATATCTGACCTAATCACCTTTAAGAAACTAGATATCAGGAATGATGCAGAAGAAGCTGCACGATGTAATGTGTCAAAAATACCTTCTTTTTTAGTTTCCAAAGGAGCTGAAACAAACGTAAGGTATCTTGGCATACCTGCTGGAGGTGAGTTCCCTGTTTTGATAGAGGCCTTGG
Organism: SAR202 cluster bacterium; assembly: GCA_009392675.1. Taxonomy (GTDB): domain Bacteria; phylum Chloroflexota; class Dehalococcoidia; order Lucifugimonadales; family UBA826; genus UBA11996. The sequence continues at coordinate 11,589 of VFFY01000216.1, forward strand.
TCAATGTTTCATCTGGAGAACCAAAAATATCAGAAGAGACAAAAAGATTTTTAGATGGCCTTGAAGAAAATTTATTAATCAAAACGTTTGTCACACCTAATTGACCATATTGCCCAGGTGTAGCCAGTCTGGCTCACGCAATGGCAGCATTTACCCAGAAAGTGGTGGCTGAAGTTATTGAGGTGCAAGAGTTTCCAGAGTTAGGTAATGCTTATCAGGTCAGAGGAGTCCCTTTGACTGTAATCAATGAAAAATATAGTTTCACTGGTGCAGCAAATGAACAAATGCTACTGGACCATGTAAAAAAAGCTTTGTCAAAAAACCTTGAAGGAGATAGCTAATTTTGAATTTCAGGTCCCGATCATATCTTCGTTTGGTATTTCTAGGATTAGCGATATTTTGTTTGAATTTTTCGAGCAATGTCACTCTAGCATCTGGTTCTGATATCAAGATTAAATCGGCTTCCGCAGAAAGTGAATTTCCTGAAGGTATCCGTTTTTCTATAGAGGCAATATCTAGTAGCAAGATAGCAGAGATAGCTGTTAATTTCAGAATCGGCCAACAGATATCTGGAGTGTACGAGTATTTGGATTTTGAGGGAGGTTTGGAGGTCGAAGGTAGTCTTTTTTGGAAGACAAACACTGGCCCAAAATATGTGCCCCCAGGCACGATTATTGAGTATGCTTTTAGTATTTTAGATGAATCAGGTAACACTTTTAATTCCGAGAATAAGTATCTCGTATATTCTGATACTCGCTTTGAGTGGCAAGAAGTAGAATTAGGCACTATATCGATTGCTTATCATGGGCCGGTCAAAAGTAGAGCAGAAGATTTACTAAATGCTATGAATCAAACCCTATACGCAATGGAGCCTGTATTTGGGGATGTTCAAGGAGAGCCAATAAGGGTAACCATGTACAACAATGTTGCAGAAATGATGGGAGCATTACCTCCAAGCAGTTCGACCATAAGAAGTGAATTGATAACAGAAGGACAGGCTTATCCAGACATTGGTACGGTATTACTACTCGGAGGTGGGAGACTATCAAGAGGCACTGCTTCCCATGAAGTGACTCACATATTGGTCCATCGAGCAGGGGATAGTGTGTTTAGCAGTGTTCCCTCTTGGTTGAATGAAGGGTTGGCAGAATTTGGGAATGTTTCTCCCAGTTTTTCCTATGATGTGGCACTTGATTTCGCCGTTCATACGGATAGGTTGATGCCTATTACTTCAATGAGAAACCGGCCTGGGAATCCGGAAGATGTGATCATTTTTTATGGGTCAGCAAGCTCAATAGTAGAATTTATGATTTATAAATTTGGGCCTGCTAAAATGCTTAACCTGTTAACTGAGCATAAATCGGGTAGAAATTTGGATGAATCGATAGAGTTTGTCTATGGTATCAGCAAACTTGAACTTGAGAACGAATGGAGGAACTATATAGGAGCCCCTGTATATGAACCGGATTTGTCAAAGAAGAAATTACCAACTCCTATACCCAGACCTACAGTGGGACTCTTTTCTTTGACCCCTCAATCTGGGTCCACTTCAGTAAAATCTACAGAAATAAGCACTTCTCAAAACATCACTTCATATGATCAAGCCAATGACACGGTAAATTCTGAATATCAGAGTTCCGAGACCTCGCAAAATGGAGGTTGTAACCGATTGAATAGTCAGAATTATGCAACAGATTATTCGATGTTTCTTTTAATCATCCCGCCATTGGTTATTTGGTCCCGCCGTAGGTAAGTCCTCCATTGATACAATAGTAAAATTATTTATGTTTAGGGTGAGTAATAAATGAGTTCATCTTCGGATTGGTACAAAGCGATAGAACAAACATATGTCGTCAAATACCCAAAGCAGCATCTAGCTACGTTTGGTATTACCAGCATAGAATATTTTGTAGTTACAGAACCTTTATACACCGCGATCGATTTTCAAAAAAAAGAACTAGAAGGGGTGGTTCGGAAAGGTAAAGTGAAGGTTGAACAACCAAAGTTAGTTACTCCAACCTATGCTATGAATTTGAATGGGTTCAGTGACGAGGCTTATAAATACTTCAATCAGGTAGCACACCTCTACGGGGCCAACAGCCCCGGGATTATGTATCAATACAATAATGAACCTGAAAATCTGGAGATTCTTAGCGGCAACCCAAACGAGATTGCTCACCGTATCTCCAAAGAGCTCAGAGATAAAAAGAACGATCTCTCCGTTGTCATATCTGGAGTGGATGAGTTCTGGGATGTAGCTCTTCTTAAATTCATATATGAGTTTACGGCCTCATCCGTTTCTTTCAACAGCCGAGAAATGAGAGGTGCCGGACTCATGGAACCGCAAAGTTTTGCAGGAGGAGTACCGGCAGCAGCAGCGAACCAGATTGAGGAAATGTTCAAGTCAGTGAAAAAAGGTGGAAGTGCAGAGACTCTAAAAAATGAGTTGGATAAATGGGGAGTCTACCCATATTATGAGGATAGGTTTTTGAACCTATTTCGGTAAAACCCCTTATTCATCATTAATTCACTTTATTCGAGTTCCCATGACTTGGGCTGTCCACAGCCCATTTGACTGCGCTTTAAGATATATTTAGTCTTTTCTTTATGCTTCCTATGCTAG
>VFFY01000217.1 GCA_009392675.1 SAR202 cluster bacterium
ACAAATTAAAAGTACTAAAACATATACTGCCAGAGCTGGAAAAATTTCCAGCTCCTGTAAAGGACAATTTCAATAAAGCCATTGTTGACATGCCCGATGCACTTTCTGACGAGCAAACGTCAGACTGGTTAAAAAGAGGGATTGCTATAGCAGGGCAAACAGTGCGTTCATGGGAGGCAGCAGCCCATTTTTTTCAAGTAAGTCCTAACGTGATTTCTTCAATGCCATATAGTTATTTTGTACGATGGATGGAGTGTGGGGCTTCACTATGTGAGGAATCTCCGACCTTGGCGGCGGCATATTTTGAAGCAAGCCCCGCAACAATGAGCAAATTACGTTCTCGTCATATAGAAAGTTGGGCAAGTTTGGGAGACGGGCTCTATAAAGGGACTTGGAAATCCAGTACTTTGGCGTGCAGATTTTTTGCAGAAAGCTCTACCTTGTTAGAAAGCCTTTCTTTTCAACAACTAGAAAACTTCGCAAATTTTTTGGACGCTCTTTCTCATAGATCCTATGATTTGTCCTCGGAATGTTTGACATTGGGTGAACAGATCTTTCCCTTAATAGGCGATGATAAAGATGCTTTTTTGTCATTAGCCACCACCTTGGTAGACACCGGCTGGCGTGAGGTTAAAAGTTTTTTCGAGGCTGGGGCGAAGGCATTACCTAAGATTCATCCAGAAGAAAGGATGAGATTCTTAAAACTGGCTGAAAGCCTGGTAAATAATGGGGGAACTAACATACCGGGAACCATGTTAGATATATCCCAATCACTTTCCTTATTAGAAGAGGATAGCCACCATATAGTTCTGGGCTTTGCGGAAACCCTTCTTGATGAAGAACCGTTAGCAATGCCTGAATTCATAAAATCAGCGCCCATAGTTCTGGAGAAGCTTACGATATTTCAGTTGGGTCGTTGGTATCAGGAAGGGGTGAATACCCTATCGCAAAACAAAGATGGAGGCCTAGCTTTTTTTAAAATCGAATCCTCCCACTCGGAAGCCGTAATTGAGACACTATCGTCCGGCATAGAGTTTGACAGAATAAAGCCTGTCATGGAGATGTATTGCAGGGCATTAGCTGGTGCTGAAATTAAATTATCTCCAACTGATGCACTGGTCGAAAAAAACATTGGTTGGGTTTCCAACGAATCGCCTACCACAGAAGGATCTACCGTATTTGTTCCCACTTTGGTTGATAGGTATGGGACCAAGGAAGAAAACTATGCTTGGTTCAAAGTGGTTTCTACTCATCAAGTAGCCCATTTGGAATTCGGTAGCTTCATATTTGAATTTGAAAGACAATCGGGGCTTTTTGAAAATCTTCGCTTTGACCTAGAAGCAAGAAGGATAGAGACCCTACGCGAAAACCAAAATAATGGACCTGCTGTCGGTGATGATGTAGCCGACTCAGATTCTCCTGGTAATGAATCACATACAGGATTGGAGAGAGCTTGGCTAACAGATATGCAAAGGTTTTTTGATCTGTTTGAAGATCGGAAATTATCTCTCGATATTTTTACAGTAGTGGAGGATGGACGTCTTGATGCAAGAGTCAAAAATGAATACCCCGGGATCAAATCTTCATATACCCAGGTTCAAAGTGATTCGCATGAGAATCGACCTGATATAAAAGAGCTTCCAGCTCGGGAGGCCATGGTTGAATTTATGGTGAGACTGAGCCTCCAGCAATATGAAGGAATCGTAGCACCGTCAAAATATAACAAAGAAGCTTCTCAGGTAGCACAAATTGCTCGTAGAGTTTTGGTGCCTAATGCAACTGTTGAGGATACAGCAGAAGCGACCTTAAGGATATACGCAATAATTTCTGCCATACCAAATGAAGAAATACCTCCTGATGACTGGAACGATATGGATTTTGATGAAGAGGACGATGAGGATTATGTTGATCCTGAAGATATGGAAAACCTGTTACAGCAGATAGGCATGGGTATGGAAATGGAACTCCGCCCTGAAGGTGAAGAAGAATACGAATCCATTCAGGAAGTGGAATACCGTGGAGACTTTAAACCGGAATTGGTTCAGTTGATGACCGAGTTAAGAATGCAACAACAAGACGAGATGGGCCAAAGTCAAGGGGAACCTCTGACACAAGAACAGCTCCAAGAACTTTTGGAAAATAGCGCTGAACTCGATTTACAGGCGACTGAAGGTGAAATTCAAGAATCAAGTGGGATGTTTGCAGATAATATTATGAAGGAAGCTGGGGCTAATATGCCCCAATCCCCTGACGATTCACAAGGCCCCTTTGTTCATGTAGATGAAGAGGGAGGAGAATTGGAACCGGCCGAACCCGAGACGTTTGTCTACGACGAATGGGATTTTAGAGCGGAAGATTACAAACCTAGATGGTGCGTAGTGAGGCAAAAGATGATGCAGGAAGGGGATCCAGCATACTTTGCAGCCACCCTGAACGAATATAGTACCTTAGTCACTAGGATCCGCAGACAGTTCGAGATGATGGTCCCTGAAATGTTTAGGAAAGAAAGAAAATTAATAGACGGGGAAGATATAGATATCGACGATGTTATAGAGAATATGGTGGACATAAAAACTGGGAATAGCCCAGATGAAAAATTTTATTGGCGACGAAATAAAGTACAACGTGATGTGGCGGTCGCTTTCCTTTTAGATATCAGTGCTTCTACGGCCGAGGCCATAGATGAAGGCAAAAACAAACAAGATGACTGGGACGCTCCTGATGATCCGGTTGAATATATGGTTTGGTTGAGAACTAGGCGTGGGGAGCAGATGAGAAGATCCTATAAAAGGATCATCGACATGGAAAAAGAATCTATGGTGCTTCTCACAAACGCATTGGAGGCAATAGGGGATACCTACGGGATATATGGTTTTTCCGGATACGGAAGGGAGAATGTAGAGTTTTATACCGTAAAAGATCTTCATGAGAATTTTTCAGATAAGGTCAAACGTAGGATTGACCGAATCGCTCCTTTGCATGCAACAAGAATGGGCCCGGCAATAAGGCACGCAGCATACAAATTGGATAACATTGACGCAAGGACAAAAATACTGTTCTTGATTAGTGATGGTCGCCCTCAAGATCGTGGTTATAGTAGGGAAGGTGTGGAAAAAGAATATGCTGTACATGATACCAAGAAGGCATTGGATGAAGCGAAAAGACAAGGAATTAACTCTTTTTGTCTGACTGTTGATAAGAATGGACATGATTACTTGAAGACAATGTGTTCCGACATGGGTTATGAAATATTGGACGACATTAATGACTTACCAGAACGCCTGTTGGTTCTATACCGACGATTGACTATGTAGACATATGTGACTCTATAGTCACTAAAATGAATACCTAAATCATAACCTGGTAGCTCTACACTATAAGTGTAGACACTTAAACGTTTCAGATTTCTCCTTAGACCTAAAAGATCGTGGTGATATCATGTTCCCGTGTTTGGTAGGGTTGAACATAACCTTATATTGAAAAATTGATTGACTGTGTTTACTGATGGAGGGAATCTATGTCGGAGGCTTCAAGGTTACTAAAACTGAAAAAACTTGGTCAGTCAGTTTGGTATGACAATATCAGCAGAGAACTTCTGCTGTCTGGCGGCCTGAAAGAGATATTAGATTGGGGAGTGGTTGGTCTAACATCCAACCCTAGTATATTTGAAAAAGCTATTTCTTCCTCAAATGTATATGACTCGGATATCCAAAATATGAAGGATAAAAAACATTCTGACTTAGAGGTATTCGAAAAACTGGCAATTGAAGACATACAACATGCCGCTGATCTTCTGTGCGATACGTATAGATCAACTGAAGGCCAAAATGGTTACGTTTCCCTAGAAGTAAATCCACATCTAGCAAATGATACAAAGGGCACAATAGGCGAGGCGAAAAGGCTATATGCTGAAGTTGACCGTCAAAATTTAATGATAAAGGTTCCTGCCACTAAAGCTGGGATTCC
>VFFY01000218.1 GCA_009392675.1 SAR202 cluster bacterium
CTGTTTTGCCCGCTTTTAATCTATCTCGCATTGGGTTCATTTATTTCTCCTTTTATTCCTATCCATAATGCTTTACCTTGAATTCATATAACCAAATTTACATACCCTTTCGTTACGGCAGGGCTGATTCTATCACTTACTATTGGGGATGTGACGTTGAGAAAGGAGATTATTTTTCTAAAAGGAGCCTGTGCTAATTTTTCGGTTTACCGCTGAGCTATCAATGTGTCCTCTATCCCAGGAATTAGGAAGCCGCCTGAGGCCTTGTTTATTCGTATCTTAATGCCTCAGCAGGATAAGTTTTACTGGCCTCATTAGCAGGTATTACGCTGGCTAAAATAGAGGCTATTATGGTGATTGCTATTAACACTCCTACCTCTCCTATAGGAACAGAAAATTTTGCACCTTCCAGCTCCTTCGAAATTTCCAGGAAAATTAACCATGATTGCAATATACCTAGGCAAATCCCAACAAATATCCCAAGAAGAGTTATGAAAGAAGATTCAATCAAGAATTGAGTCCGTATCATGCTTGATTTAAATCCTATCGCTCTAAGTACTCCTATGGATTGTCTTCGTTCCACAACAGCCCGAACAGATAGAACACCGATTGCAGCTACGCCAACTATTAAACCCAAACCACTAAATCCTTGAAAAAGTTTGTTGAATGCATTTCTTGTTGCCCGCTCTTCTTCCAATTGGTCTAGAAGGCTCTCTGCATTCATTCCATTTGCCAGGAAAATTTTCTCTAGTTTTTGAGAATAGTTGGCCGCCTTGCTTTTATCTTTCAACGAAAAATAAAAAGTGCCTAATGGAATCTCCTCTTTTGCTATTTTGGCGCCTAAAGATCTAGGTGAATAAAACCTAGCTGAACCTCCTCCAAATCCTGTTCCCGAGGCCAGTCGTTCAATAACTCCTATAACTATCAATTCTTCAGGTTCTGCAGAACTTCTTCTCTTTTTCATTTCGATGGCAAAAGATTCCATCTCTTTCAAGTCCCCCGAGGTTAAGTAAGATGTTTTAAAGCTCCTGTCTGGGGGCCCGAAAGGATCTTCGGAAGGAATTATGGTCGCACTCGCGATTACCAGATTTTCATTATCAGCTATTGAGCTCCATATTTCTCGATCAGTGGTGCCGTACTTTGGATCTGAATGGGTCATCCTCCATTGGGTCGAATCAAAGAAATCATTCTCCAATGAGACAAGTCTCGCGCCTTTATATGTATTGTTTTCCCCTTCATATTCCTTGACTTCTACACGCATATTCGATGCCCCCGCTACTACTGTAAAGTCGGACATGTTTAAGGAATTTCTTATGTCTCCTGAAATTGGGAGATCAGGGGTTATTGTAGCCTTAATATCATAACCTCCTGTAACCCGCTCAGGTTGTTCTGTGGTTACGTCTTGAATACCGTTTAGGACGGAGAAAATCATCAGGGTAAATATAATTAATGCAAACATGGCAACCGTTAGGCCTGTTCTAAATTTTGAAGCCATCGGGTAGCTTATGGCGGTTTTTGTTACAGCTCTCAAACCGGAGAATCTCGACAATATTAAATTTAATAGGGCTATTAAAATCTTGGTATTTGACATAAGTAACCAAACGGCCGCCGCGGTTGAAACAGCTCCTCCCACGGGCCAAAACCATGGTCCAGGCTGAGATAATTCTGGTAACCATCTGTCAAAAAATTCAAAAGGCAAAGAATTAGAAAGAAGAACTAGACCACCTTCCAAAGTACCTGCAATCTGATTGCCAGTCTCAAAGTCATTAATAAATTTTTGGGACAAAAACCTGACAAACAACCCAATAGATAACGCTATTCCAGTTAGTCCTATAAAGAAACTCGCACCGGTGTCTGTCAGTACCCCAGACACTAATAAAAGTAAGGAAAACGCCCCGAGAATCATGTAGGAATGTTTACCGGACAGTTTAAACAAGGAAATCAAAATAAATATTGGCCATACAAATGGAAATATTAGTAACAGGACAAGATTTCCTACTCTATTTCCATTTCCTCGGGCAATCCATAGGATTAGTTTGACTGGAAATATTAGATTCCAAGCAAAATCTAATATCTTTTTCCGCATTGGATCTGGTGCTTTTTTTACAAACTCATCCTTGAGGCCTCTGATCGCCACAACAATATTTAGGTTACTGGCCCGATATGCGGAAAACACCACGGTAATAAAAGTTAATATCAATCCACTGGAGAAGGATATCAAAAGGGAAATTATGGAATAGTAGGGTGTGATTGCAAAATCGTCAGTGTCAATCAAATCTTTGAGAATGAACACCAATCCAAAACTTAGTCCTACTCCGACAAGTGTACCAACTATCGCAGCAAGAAATGCATATATCGTGCCCTCATAAGTAAATAGCTGAACCAAATCCCTACGCTTCAATCCCACAGCTCTTGCCATACCTAATTCAGTTGACCTTGCTGCAGCAAGTAAAACAAATACCAGAAAAATCAGCAACATGCCTACCATGATGGAAAATGACCCAAATATGGAAAATATAGTAGTGACGCCAGAGGCAACTCTTTCCGCAAGCCTTATGCTGTCACTCTTTTGGTCATCAACCCTTAGAGTAGTTAATGTAGATGAAAGAACCAATATGCTACCAGCTTCTTCCTGTAATCCGGATTTATCCAAAATTCCCAGAATTGTTAGTTGAGTCTGATAATCACTTATATCTTTAATGAAATCATCCCCGAAGTTGGCGGCCTTCAAATTCTCTGACATTTGGCCAAGGGTTTCGGATGTATCTTTGTCTGTTTGTCGAACAGATTTGGATTCTTCAAATAGCAGATCAGGGATTTTTTTGGTCTGAAGAACGGAAAATATTTCGCTTGCGACATTTGCATCGGTCAGCTCAGTTCTAAGAAACTTCGTGACATCCTCTGATAGGTCTAAGGCATCTTCTCCCGTCCCCGCGTTCGAAACCCAAATATTTGTGATTCTTCCTTCTTTGTCGAGTAGTTGTTGCAAGGTATTTAGATCAAATAGGATGTATGGGCTTCTACCACCTCCTGCCAAACCACCATTTTTTAGAACATCCCGTACGGTATACTCGACTTTCCCAGATCGTGTATAAATACTAATATTTTCTCCCCTGCCAATCTTTAATGTCTCACTGGCACCTAAATTAATGTAGGTTTCCTCATCAGAAAGAGAACTAATAGAAACGATCTGACCTTGTAAGTTTTCTAACTTATCAAAATTATCAGAATAAGCACCACCCACACCTCTAACTCTCATATTACTTTCAGCCAATTCCAGATCATCATTAGAGGCTGGTAAATTAATTTCTATTAATGGGAGTAAAGCATCTATATTCTTGTTATCTTGGGTTAGTTGCTGGATCCTTTCAAATTCGAAATAGTCAAAGTATTCTTCGCCAACAAGTTGCCTACCTGGGCCTTTAATGATTTCATCAGTTGGTCCAAGAAAATCCAAGGCAACGGACCTAACCGAATATCTAACTGTATCTCCTATTCCTAAAGAGGTCGCAATTATGGCAGAACTGAGCATAAGTCCAATTACAATTAAGATACTCTGACCTTTCCTTCTTGGGATGTTACGACTACCCATCTTCACTAAAATAAATCTTCTGGTTGCCCCGATACCGATAATCAAAAATATGACGACCATAAGAGCTGTCATTACCAAGGCCAGTTCTGTTGCCGGCAAGCCGAAAACTTTTTCCATCTCTTACACCACTTCCCCATCTTTCATTTGTATAATCCGATCCGTTCGGCCTCCAACATAATCGGAGTGGGTGACAATAACGAAAGTTTGATTGTTTTCCTTATTCAGCTGAATTACTAGATCCATAACTAGCCTTTCATTTTCGCTATCTAAGTTACCAGTAAGTTCATCTGCCCAAACAATGGCAGGATCATTGGCAAGAGCCCTCGCCAATGTGACTCTTTGCCGCTCACCCCCAGACAATTCTCCGGGAAGGTGGTGTTGCCAGTCCTCCAACTCAACCTCCCCTAATTTTTCTAGAGCCCTCATCCTAGCCTGTTTTCCAGAAAATCCTGAAACTAGTAATGGCAATTCAACATTTTCTACAGCAGTTAATACAGGAAGCAGATTATAGGTTTGAAAAACGAACCCCATTTTCTTGGCCCTTAATTCACTTAATTGGTCATCATTTAAATCCGTTAGCGTATTGCCTTGGATGGATATATTCCCATCGTCAATGGAATCCAATCCGGAAAGACAGTTAAGAAGAGTCGTTTTACCGCACCCACTAGGCCCCATAACTCCCACTATTTCCCCCTCTGCAATTGATATACTCACTCCTTTTAAGGCGTGAACTTTTTGATCTCTCGATCCATAAAATTTATGCAGGTTTTCAGTAGAAATTACGATTTCTGGCATATTATTTCCTATCTCGAATAACAAGGTACCGAATTGATATCTCTACTTATATTGTCGCCTAAGAACACAAAAATTTGAAGATCTAAATGAAGGTAAGTTGTTGCTAAACCAACACATTTCTCCTCTTGGGGCCCAAATACTGTTTATTCTCGATCTCCCGACCCTCTACTCCAGCATTTTGATCAGCGATACCCGATTAACCCATCCGTATTTTTTAATATTTTATTGACACTTAATACTAAATTGCCATAGGTTAATCTCGTCAGAAGACGTATCTATTTACAAGTTACTTTATCAACAAGGAGAGTTTAATATGCTTTTTCACGTAACAGCGGCCCATGACCACGAAAC
>VFFY01000219.1 GCA_009392675.1 SAR202 cluster bacterium
CAAAGTGAGCCCTGTAACCAAAAGTTCTTTCTCGATCGCTTGGAACGACAGCTCCCAAAGCATAATTCATAGTAGCTTTTGCAAGGGCAACTCGCGCTTTTTCCTCGTCTTCGTCAACGCAGATGCGTATGTATTCTGCAACTTTCACGGAGCCTTTCTTTCGACCCGACTTGTTTTCACCAATCTCTATTTTCTTCCGACTCCACGCTATTTGCTCTGGGGCACACCAGTTCAAAGATGCGCCATCGGCGAGTTCACCAGCCAATTCCAACATTTTGGGACCAAGAGCTCCTAGATACACTGGGGTTTTTGGAGCGGGTCTGATTCCAAGCCTTGAGTTTATAAGGGTTTCGACAGATCCTTCATAATCAACTTTCTCTCCCTGAACCAGTTGAGTGATTATTTCAAGGTAATCCCTCATCATACCCAGTGCCGAGACGTTGGGCATATTTATGGATTTCCTGACGTCGGGACGATAAGCACCACCCGCCCCAATACCCATTATGAATTTACCATTGGTCATCTTACTCACGGTTCCCCCTGTCATCGCGAAAGCCATGGGAGTTCTCCACATAACTGGGGATACAGCAATACCTGTTTCAAGCCCGCCTTCTATCACATCGCACGAAGCCGCCCATCTCATCAGACACATATGATATGAATCTTCCCCTGTTCCCTCTGGTGTCCATATACTTTGAAATCCGAGTCTTGCAGATTCTCTTGAAAGTTCGAATTGCTGTTCTAAGTCAAGGCCCAGAGTTGGATCTAATCCCACACCAATATCCATATTATTCTCCTGTAACGAGTTGGTTTAAATTACATATTTTCTATCTGTAGTTTTGAGAAAACAATGACTTCAAATAATTCCGATTCACAAATTTAATTTAACTATTTTCCTCTAATAAGGCCATTTCTGTCGAAAACCATATGGCCATAGATCCACCTCTGTCATCATACCCATATTCTGCCTTCCTGTAGATATAGTCACTTCTTTTCTGTTGGAACCCGGTTCCTGAACAGACATCAACGAGATCTCCATTATCGGAAATTCTTCTTTTCGCTGCTGACCAAGTTTTTTCAAGTGCAGGCACAAAGGAACTGTCCAACCATCCTTTTCTTATTCCACGAGCTAGTGCATATCCCACCATGCAAGTGACAGATAATTCCTGGTAAGTTCCTGGTAAATCTATTAGTTGTGACCATGTTCCATTTGGTAATTGATTATTGATCATACCGACTAAATGCCTTGTATGAATGTCCAAAATTTGTTTTCGTCGAGGATAATTGTTTGGCATGTATGTGAGAGCCTCTGAATAGGCCAATGCAGAGAATCCATTTCCTCTTCCCCAAAAATACGGAGTGGTCCTGCTATGCCAAAAAAGACCGTCATCTTGTTGGACCCCCGCTTCCAGCAGAAAGTCGACATATGCGTTTACGTAACTAATATCATCTGTGACTTTAAATGCCCTTCCCAATATCGCCGAAATAAAGAACATGTCCTCACACCCAAAATCAGGGTGACACGGCTTAGGTGAAATTCCTTTAGGAACTTTCTCGTAAGTATTCGCTGCCTTTATTAATAGCTTTTTCCATTTTGTGTCGTTTGAAGATTCATACAGTTCTTCAGCCCAGCACATAGCGGCCAGATTTGGTCCAGAGTTATTGTTTTTATCAAATTCGTCGTCTTTAGTAAGGAAATCAACAAGGGTGGTGATATCTTCGACAGGATCTGGGTAATCATCGTCTATAGCTCTCAGTCGAAGTCTGCCACTTATTGCCACACCCTGTACGTAGTTAATAGGTTGGTCCAGCTTAAACCCATATACCTGTGCCAATTTATTGCTTACTTCCTTTGCATTCCGCTTATTCCGATTCTGCAGTCGCAGGGAAGCCTCTGATGGGGTGGGCTTTGTCACAGAAATCTTTTCTATGATTTCCGTCAGGATTTCATTAACATTGTCGTTTTGTGTCGTAATTCTTATTCCAGGAATTGACCCTGGAGTTGGCCCTAAACCTGAGGCCAGAGCGCCTAGAAGAGAGTTGTCCCCTTCACATCTTGAATCTATAAATTGGAATTTGTCTGCTTCAGGTAATCCAATTGATTCTATGAAGGTCTCGCTCTTTGCTGTTTCAACCAATTCAATTACGACGTCAGGGGCATCCAAGGTAATCCATCTCCATATGTAAAGCTCTTCTGGATTTTCAAGCTCATGGAATGATTTAGGTGCAGGAGGGAATAGATATGATGGATTGCCTACGTTGTTTAATTTAATATCTGAGGCTATAAACCCTATGGTAGTCGATATTTTGTCAATATTTCTGGTCGCATTTGAGAAAAAAGATTCGTTGAGGCGAACGCCTGATAATCCCGTGATTATTGCAATTCGGTGTATGGTTGCCGGCGAGTGATATCGAGAATCTGTAAAACCTGTGATAGGAGCTTCAGATTTTCCAAGTCCGACGTTATATGGGATGTTCACTTTATCGTCCTAGTTCATTATCTCGGAGTAGTTGCTAGGACAATGCTGGCAGCCGAGTACCCTGCTCCAAAGCCGTTATCTATGTTCACCACTGTAATTCCAGGGGAGCAGCTATTCAACATAGCGAGCAGAGCGGCTATGCCCCCGAAGCTAGCTCCGTATCCAATGCTAGTTGGCACAGCGATTATGGGACAATTGACTAAGCCACCGATGACTGAAGGTAATGCTCCCTCCATTCCGGCGACAGCTACTATTGCTTTAGACTTTTGAATGTCCTCCAATTTGTCGAAAAGTCTGTGGATACCAGCAACACCTACATCAAAAATCTTATTTACCTTGCAGCCCATAGTTTCAGCTGTTATAGCCGCTTCCATCGCAACAGGCAAATCTGAAGTTCCTGCACACACCACGGTTAGGCCACTAACCAGATTTTGATTTGGTTCTGACATTGCTGTGATCACTCTAGCCATTGGGTCATATTTGGCACTTGGCACTGACTTTATTACGGCCTCGTAGGCCTCTGGTTCAGCCCTGGTGACTACTACCTTTCCAGAAGTGTCCAAGATAGCCTTGGTAATTTTCTGTATCTGTTCTGGGGTTTTGCCTTGACCAAAAACCACTTCTGGGAACCCTTGTCTGATGGTTCTATGATGGTCTACACGTGCAAACTCAAGATTCTCAAAGGGTAAATTCTTAAAAACTTCTACGCCTTGATCGATGGATGTATTGCCTGATTGAATCTCCGACAATATTCCTCTTAATTTTTCTTCTTCGATGTTTTGCCTCCAGCTAATTAAATGTGCCGCTTCAAACCCTTACGAATTTAGATACTCTTTCTCCGTTACCGATTTCGGTAACATAAATCGAACCTTCCGAATCGACAGTAATACCGTGTCCGTCAGTTATCGAACCTTTTCCAGGCTCCTCGTCGATTTTCCATCTTGAGACAACATCACCGTCCAGTGTCCATATACTGACACCGCC
>VFFY01000220.1 GCA_009392675.1 SAR202 cluster bacterium
CTCCAGTGTTAGCAGCTGCCATAATACCGGCCTTACTATCTTCAATCTCGGCCTTACTATCTTCAATCGCTTGTTTTTGCGTTACCTCCCCGTTTCTAACAGCCTCAGCAATCTTGGACTTAATATCTTCAATATTAGCGTCCCTGTGGGAGTCAGGAAGAGCTGGATCATGGAAATAGTGAGAATCATGGTGATGTGCAATTTCTTCAGGTCCTGCGATGCGACCCACAGTACCAAACCCAGGTAAAATCCCCATCCAGTTTGCTGCAACTATAAAAATGAAAATCGTGAAAACTAACGGGAAAAATCTTCTAGCCTTCTCTTTGCCAGCTATCTGTTCACATAGTGCAAGGAAAAATTCTATTATTAATTCAAATAGGGCTTGTAGTCTACCAGGCACGTCTTTCAGATTTTTTCTTATTACCAAAGAGATAACTATGAGCACTAACATGGCTAACCAAGTAGTAATCATCGTGTTCATCAAGTCCCATTTGCCAATTGGGGTATTAAAACCGTCAGTTACTTTTTCTGCAGGAAGTTGAATTGCGGGCAAGGAAGATGCAAAAAACCCGAACCCTAAGGTATTACCTAGGGCTCCACCCAATATGCTTACCGCGAGCACAGCCACGCATATTATCAATATAGCTAATGATCTGGGGTTACCCAGTATCTTTGACACTACTTTTGAAACTCCTAATCAATCGGATTCTGACACATATCTAAGAACTGCCATCAGCATTCTTATCATACCGGCCAGAGCCACCACAAGACCTATGGCAATTCCAGCGAGGGTGAGTATTGGGCTAAGTCCAAGCCGATTATCAGCCCATAGACCCGCCCATGCACCTACACCTATGCAAATACCAACGTACCATCCGACCCCAACCAAGCGAACAATAGCCCCATATTTTTTGGTATTCATAAGGCCTCACATGAACGGTTGTTAACTTTATCACAATGTATTTCTTTGGGTCAAAAGTTCATTGTTTCAGGTTCTCAACCCTCTTTGCCTATATCTTCTAAATCTAGTGAATCGATAAAATCTGTGAAGGCCGAGAGGCTCTCTAATTCTTCTTCATTCACCTGATTTTTCTCAGGTTCTTCCGGGTTGGAACTTTCAGGTTTCACATCAAGAGATACTCCGGCTTTTTCTACCACTTCGTCTTCTGCATATATTGGAGCCTTAGAGCGAACAGCCAATGCGAGAGCATCACTTGGTCTTGCATCTATTTCAATTAAGGTACCGTTGGTATCAATTACAATCTTAGCGAAAAAAGTATCATCCTTAAGTTCTGACACAACGATACTGTGTATAGTTCCACCTAAATCTCCTATTACAGACCCAAGTAAATCATGTGTCATTGGCCTTTGAACTTCCACCTCCATTAGTTTGAACCTGATAGCTTCAACTTCGAATTGGCCAATAAATATAGGAAGGTACAAATCCGAGTCTTTGACTTTTAGCACAACCGCCCTTTGCTGGGTTTCTTGTCTCACACGAATACTTTCAATTTCGAGTTCCAGCAACTTGATTGGCCTCCTGGGTATCGCGGTTTTATAGGGAAGAATCAAATCTTAAATACCGAAACCAAGCATGTCAACGAATAATTTAAATTTTCAAATTGACGGAACTAATACTCGTTACGCTTTCTTATGAGATCGAGTCCTTTTTTCCAAATCCGATCTTGCTATGATAAGCCTTCGACTACACCCGTGGCACACGATTCCTATATCCGCCCCTATCCTGTCTACTCTCCACGCGACTTCTCCACACGGATGCTTTTTCTTCAAGATTATGATGTCCCCAAGGGAGTAATCTGTCACCATGTCGTTTCCTGCGACCTTGCTTATTAAATAAAACTACGACCTAAATCCGCTAGGATATTATTAATATTTTCCCTAAGATTCGAAGATGCATTTGCAGCAGCTGGTCCGAAATTATTTGGATCAGACGAGGCATAGATAATTCCCCTTGAAGAACTTACAAGTAATCCATGGTTTTCCCTACCAAGCCCAGCCCTAACTGACGCTTCTAGGTCTCCGGACTGGGAGCCAATTCCGGGGACCAGTATGGGTAATTCTCCGACTATGTCCCTTACAATTTTCAATTCTTCAGGATACGTCGCTCCAACTATCAACCCTAAATTGCCTTCATTGTTCCAAGAAACACAATATTCAGCAATGATCTGAAAAATCTTCCTGTCTGAGGTTCCCTTTACTATAAGATCTTGTAACTGATAACCATCAGGATTTGAAGATTTACACCATACAAAAACGCCGCGGTCCGTGTATTTAAGAAATGGTTCAATAGAATCCAATCCGGAAAAAGCATTGACAGTAACCGCATCGAAATCCCAAATCTCAAACATAGCATAGGCATATTTGGAACTTGTAGGTGCTATATCACCCCTTTTTGCGTCCCCAATTATTAGAACGTCGGGATAATTGGATTTGATATGATCAATCACTTTTTCGAGGGACTTGAGTCCCTCTAAGCCAAATGCTTCAAAAAAGCCCATATTAGGCTTATATGCCGCAGTAAAAACCTCAGTGTAATCAATAATTAGCTTACAAAACTCAAAAACATCCGATACCGGCATCTTGTCAGGATCTGGGTCCAGTCCTATGGTAACGAGTGATTTTTTCAAAACTGAAATCTCTTGGAGTGAATCAC
>VFFY01000221.1 GCA_009392675.1 SAR202 cluster bacterium
AACCTACCGAAGCTTTAGCACCTCTGACAAACGGGAAAGTTATCGGTGGTCACACTATGCCTTGGGGCTCGAATTATACTTTTCTGCTTTGGGTCACTGCTGGGGAAAATCAATGTGTAAGAGCTATTTATAAACCTAAAGAGGGTGAAAAACCACTTCGGGATTTTCCCGCCGGCACCTTATACAAGAGAGAGCAAGCCGCATATGAAGTTAGTAAACTATTAGGCTGGCCTAATATCCCACTGACCATAATAAGAGAAGGTCCATATGGTGTGGGTTCCATGCAACTTTATCTGGATTGCGACCCACGTATCACATATTTCGATATGAGAGATGATTCTCCTGATGGTTTGTTCTCTTTAGCAGTATTTGACCTATTGGTTAATAATGCAGACAGAAAAGCTGGACATTGTTTACTTGACGGGTTTAAAAATATATGGTCCATCGATCATGGTTTGACCTTCCACCCTGCATTCAAGATGCGTACCGTGATGATGGAATATTGCGGTCAGGAAATACCTCCAACCCTTATAGCCGATATGAAAAATTTAAAAGCCTATTTGAATGAAGACTATAAGTCGCTAGGATTACTAATCAGCATAGAGGAAATAAAAGCATTGGCAAGAAGGTTGGATCGGATTATTGAAAATCCTATCATGCCAATTCTGGATCCTAATGTGAACATACCGTGGCCGTTGGTGTAATAAGAACCCATTTATTTGAAAATAGCCTAGGTTGAATCTCACAGGCAATTTGCTGATAATTTCCCCTAGGCACTAAAATACCTAAGTCATTTTTATAAATGGAGGGTTGGCAGAGTGGACGAATGCACCAGTCTTGAAAACTGGCATATCCTAACGGATATCGTGGGTTCGAATCCCACACCCTCCGCCATTTTGGTTAATTTTAAATAGCGTGTCTTATTAGGGAAAACAAAAATGAAACTCCATGAATATCAGGCAAAAGAGATCCTTGGAAAATACGGAGTACCCACTCCAAAAAGTAAGCTTGCCAAAACAGGAAACCAAGCCGCAACAGCAGCATTTGAGATGGGCGGTACTGTGGTAGTTAAGGCTCAAGTGCACGCAGGAGGAAGAGGAAAGGGTGGTGGCGTCAAAATTGTGGAATCCCCTGGGGCAGCGAAACAAGCAGCCGAAGAAATGATAGGATCAAATCTTGTCACTTTTCAGACTGGACCGGAAGGTGTGCCTGTCAACAGTGTGCTTATAGAAGAGGGTATTGAAATAGAAAACGAACTCTACTTGGGCATGGTGATAGATGGGGCTTCAAAAGGGGTAGTTGTAATTGCCAGCGAAGCTGGAGGCATGAACATAGAAGAGGTAGCAGAAACCTCCCCTGAAAAAATACTCCAGATTCCCATTGATCCAGTCTTAGGTCTCCAGCCATTTCAAGGTAGGAAAATAGCTTATGGGCTTAACCTAGGACAAGAACATATTCGTCCGGTGACAAGCTTAGTGCAAAGCCTATACCAAGCATTTATTGAAACAGACGCCTCCTTGGTAGAAATAAACCCTCTAGTAATTACAAAAGACGGGAAGGTGCTGGCAGCAGATGCAAAATTGGACATCGATGATGATGCGATTTTTAGGCATAAAGACTTGCAGGAAATGAGAGATGTTTCTCAAGAAGATCCTCTAGAGGTAGAAGCACGTTCTTCAGACATAAATTATGTTAAATTGGAAGGAACCGTCGGCTGCATTGTCAACGGGGCCGGCCTTGCAATGGCCACGATGGATGTGACCAGTTCAACTGGGGCTTCGCCCTCAAATTTTTTGGATATAGGCGGAGGGGCAGACGAGGAGAAAGTGGCCAAAGCCCTGAACCTAGTATTATCGGATGATAGCGTTAAGGCGGTTCTCGTTAACCTCTTCGGTGGAATCCTGCGTTGTGACATTGCTGCGAGGGGATTCTTATTAGCTGCTGAACAACAACCCGATAAAGTGAGGCCAATGGTAGTGAGAATGCTAGGAACTAATTCAGATGAAGGAAGGGAAATTCTTTCTCAATCCAGCCTAAATGTAATCCTAGTGAATACCCTAGGAGAGGCTGCAGCTGAAATTAAAAAGCTTGCGTAAATCATGCGTTACTAACATACACATTTAACTCAGTTTATAGGAACAAATACATGAGTATTCTCGTAGATAAATCAACCAGGCTACTAGTACAGGGAATTACCGGAAAGGAAGGTAGTTATCATGCACAAAGATCCGCCGAGTATGGTGCAAATCTCGTAGCAGGGGTGACTCCCGGAAAAGGTGGCCAGAATTTTAATGCGACTGTCCCTGTTTATGACACAGTCCACCAAGCTGTAGAGGAAACTTCTGCTAATGCCTCCTTAATTTTTGTCCCACCCGCATTCGCAGCAGACGCGATTGTCGAATCCATAGATGCTGGTATAGAAGTAATCGCCTGTATAACGGAAGGGATCCCGGTCCAAGATACCATAAAGGTGGTTAGGTATCTCAAGGATAAGGAAGTTACCCTAATTGGACCCAACTGTCCTGGAATTATCTCTCCCGGGGAAAACTTCAAAATGGGAATCATGCCAGGACACATTCACCTGCCCGGTAGGACTGGTGTCGTCTCCAGAAGTGGCACCCTAACATATGAAGCAGTCGGACAGTTAACTGAACTTGGTATTGGCCAATCAACCTGTGTGGGAATTGGTGGAGATCCTATATCTGGTGTGACCTTCGTCGATATCCTAGAAAAATTTCAAAATGACCCTGATACAGATAATGTGGTTATGATAGGGGAGATTGGTGGCACAAAAGAACAAGAGGCTGCAGAATACATCAAAAGTGAATTCACAAAGCCGATTG
>VFFY01000222.1 GCA_009392675.1 SAR202 cluster bacterium
AAGAGGCAATTTCTCAATTTGAGAAGGCATTGAGTATCGATCCATCTTTGAAACGCGATATCGAACTCGCAGGGACCTTAGAATCTAAATGATTTCACCTTAGACTCAACGATGGTCAGGACCTAGATCCAGCAACCCAGATCATACTATCGCTTTCTTCGTCAAAAGCATTCCCATCAAAGTCCCCGTGTAGAGATAATATTTCAAATCCACAAATGCGAAGTAAATGATACATTTCCCACCTGAACGTATATCGGAAAGATAGATCATGAACAACCTTTTGAACAACAATTCCGTCGCTATCAACAAACTCCACCACAACCTTTGAGTCACCAATTTGTTGGTAGTCATCATAATTCCTCTGGTGGTAGAAAATTAATTTCCCGCCATCATAGTCGTTATTTATATCCATAAGGTGATAAAGAGTTGCTGGGTCGCCCAAGATCACGTCCGGGTCTGGAACTTTCATTTCAATAATGAGTTTTCCACCGGGACTGAGATAACGTCTCACATTATGGAGAAATCTTTGTTGGTCCTCTGGTGAGAGAATAGACATAAATGCCGACGATGGAACGATAGCTAAGGAAAATTTTCTATCGGAAGTAAGTTTAAGATCCGGCAAAGGTGATTCACTAAACGATACTTGTCCAGGATTCGATAGTTTTTCAACCCTTCTTTGAGCAATAGATAACATTTCCGAGGATGGGTCCACAGCATGTACTTCCTTACCGAAATCGGAAAGTAATTCCGTGATACGCCCTGTTGCACAACCAATTTCTAGAATTGAAGAATTTTTCTGGGAAGCCTGGTCTAAATAATAAGCAATATCATCCCTTCGATCGAGATAAACCAGGTCGCATACTCCGGCCCAGGCGGCACTTCCCTGCTCATCAACCATGTGAAACATTAATCAACCTCTTGCCTATGCTAATAGTCCTGTTAAGGCGTCAACTTAACTATAGAATCATCACTCGTTAAAGTAATCCAAATTTCTCCATTTACAGGAATTATTTTTGCGGGTGCTGCACCTACAGGATACGTCGCCAATATTTCGCCATCTAGCGAAAGTTTGGTGACCGTTCCGTCCATGCTATTGGCTGTCCATATATTTTCTCCATCATATGCAATACCATAGGGCAGCCTACCTGTATCGAATCTTCCCAAATCTTCACCGGTTTTGGAGAGTTTCGATACAGTGTGTTCTCTCCAATTCGCTACCCAGATGTTATCTCCTTCTTCCGTAAATGCGATTGGAACATCACCGACAGAAAAATTACCTTCAGGATTACCTTCTGTGCTAAATTTGGTAACGCTATCACTGTGAGCATTTGCAGCCCAGATATTTTCCCCATCAAAGAACAACACTATGGGACCAGCGCCCTCTGTTTCTACAGGGGACACTGAATTACCTTCAAGATCTAACCGGTACAACAAAGTTTCCCAACATCCCGATGTCCATATATTTTTCCCATCAAATGCAAGCGTTCTTGGTAGAGTGGAAACTGAGTATGTACCTAAAAGTTCCCCGTCACGTGAAAGCCTTGTCGCATTATGATCAAATTGATTGGCAGACCATATGTTTTCCCCGTCGAACAAAAGAGCATTAGGCTCCCTGCCATGCGATTCATATACAGCCTCCTGTTGTCCATCCAACCCGATTTTCATAATGGTATGGGACAAAGCATTTCCAACCCATAAATTGTCACCATCAAATATTATTGGCTCTGGGGCGTTTCCAACCGGATAGGTAGAAATAGTGACATCCTCAACTATCAATTTTGATACCAGACCTTCCGCGGAATGAGCAGCCCACACAGTGCCTTTGCCGTCTGTCGCAAGTGAGTTAGGAGTATTCCCAATATGAAAAGTCCCTAAATGCTGTCCCTCTAGCCCGTATTTTGTGACTGTTTTATCTGTACGGTTTGCTACCCAAACTCCTTCCCCGTCATAAACAACATCACCAGGCAAAGTGCCTGTAGGATAATCCGCTACTTTATCTCCTGACAAAGTGAATCGGCTTAAAGTATTATCAAGCGAATTGGTTACCCATATGTGATTTTCAGCAAAGGCGATGCCTCTTGCACCTCCACCTGTATTCCAAGTACCAACCAAATTACCTTCTTGGTCTATTTTGGAAATCGAATCATCTCCATGGTTAACAACCCATATGTGCTGACCATCAAATGTTAATTTTTGTGGTTTCGAACCAGATTGAATATTCTTAACGGTTTGTCTATCTTTAGTCACCATAGTGACAACGTCTCTTCCGGAATTCGCGATCCACATTGCACCGCCCGCATATAACATATCCGTTGGTCGGCGAAGCTCAACTGGAGCACTGCCCATTCCACCTTTTAAATCAAAGGTTCTAACAGCAAAGTAAGTTCCAACCCAAAGTTCATCACCATCATGACCCAATGAATTGGGATAAGGGTGAAGCGGCATTGAGTAAATCAATTCACCATCCATTGAATAATTGGCAATACCATCTTCATCCTGTGAGGCCACCCATATAGTTCCTTCATGGAAAAATAAATCTGTAGGATTTTCAGTAACCTCAAATGTAGATATTGTTGGGACAAAAATTGGGGCCTCTGGGTTTGCTGGACTGGTTGTCGAAACTTCATGGACATTAATCGGGATAGGGCCACGTCCAGGTTGCTCGACAGCTACTTTTGGGGTTGATTCCGGTTCAGGAACAACCATTGGCGTTGTAATCTCAACGAAGTTGTCAGGCTGATCTAGAACATCAAGAGGAGATGGAACATTTTTTCTGATTAATAACGCTGTTACAAGAGACGACAACACAACCGAGATTGGTACCGCGGCGGCCAAGATGTACACAGCCCAAGAGGGAATGATCGCAGCGTATAAAACTCCTTCGACAATTTGATCATCTGTTATTAACAAGGAAACGTTAACAAAGAGAGAAGTGATTATTGCTATCAAAAGCAAATGGGTAACTTTGTACATATTTTTCCCCAAAAAAAACCCCTACACTTAGCAAGAAGTCTAGGGGCCTTTTCCTTAGGTCAGCCTATTTTTAAACCGTCGCTACTTTGTAGCAGTAAAAGTGCCGACCTTACTGCCATCACATAAAATATCATAAGTTCCGGCGGCCCCGATATTAAAATCGTAATTTTTCCTTGAGCCAGACTGCAACTCCAGTGCTATTGAAGGCGTTCCAATGTCTAAAGCACCACCAGCAGACTTAATAGTCATACCGGAAATTTCATACTTGGCTTCCTTCTTCTCACCTACAATCTCAATGGATTTTGTAAGGCCTTCCTTTACTGATGTACCCACAAGCTGCACACCCAATCGGACTCTAGCGGCAACCGGTGAAGTCAGATCCCCGGGAGTTGCCTTACATGTACCGTCGGCTTTATCCAACTTAACCTGTAGTTCTTCAAGCTTACTGGTGATTGGAGTCCTGTGAAACTCACCCGTTTTATCAGAATCTTCTCTTGCTGGTCTTCTGTTGCCGGATTTAACACCACATGCCGTGGCTACGATGCCTACTAAGGCTATCAATAGGACCACCATCATAAATTTATTGTTCATAGTAACCATAAGTCGCTCCATTACATGAAAATGATTAACGATATCTTAACCTATTCCAGTGGTGCTGAAGTTTACCACTCTCTAATGAAATTTCCACACATTTTAAAAGCAAAAGGAGCCAGACAATTAAGTCTGGCTCCTTTTACTTTCTCTTAGTTGAGTTGTCTCAATCTAGGGTCCAATCTATCCCTTAGCCAGTCACCCAAGAAATTTAGTGACATTACGACTAGAAATATCGCTACTCCTGGGAAAAATGATATCCACCACGCATCATTGATATATGGTCTTCCATCATTCACCATGGCACCCCAAGCGGGTGTAGGCGGCGGTATTCCGGCGCCTAGGAAGCTCAGTATTGCCTCGGTCAGTATAAGCTGTCCTACTCGAAGAGTCGCGATCACAATGATCGTATTAATTGTTCCGGGGAGGATGTGCCAGACCAGTATTCTGAATGTGGAGCACCCTGCAACCCTTGCCAGGGACACATAGTCTCTAGTTTTTAAGCTGAGCACCTCTCCACGTACATTTCTTACAAAAGGTGTCCAGGAGAGTATTCCCAACAAAATAATCAATATTGTGAAAGTTTGACCAAATGCTATAACTGCCACAATCGCAATCAATATGAAAGGTAGTCCTAGCCATATATCCGTCACCCTCATAATAATTTCATCTATGAGTCCGCCAAAATACCCGGCGACCAGTCCCATTGAGACTCCAATAAGAAGTCCAAAAATAAGAGCCACTGTTACAACCACAAGAGATACTCTAGCACCATGAATGATTCGACTTAAGAGATCCCTGCCGATGTTATCCCCACCAAGTATATGGTCCCAGCTAGACCACTTAACTTTGGCCAAATACCCTACCTCTTTGAAAGCGGCTTCTACAGCTTCCTGGTTTGCAGTATTTTCCAAGGTAGGAGTTATGCCGTATTGAAGCATGGCCTCTTCAATGGGTTTATCAACCGGGACTGGAAAAACCAAAGGGTCGTCACCAGTTTTTATATTAAGCACGATCGACGTTTCCCAAACTGGAGGGATATTCCTATTGTCTGGTCTAGCAATAAGAGGGTCATGCGGGGCTAGAATGTCAGCAAAAATCCCTGTGAATATAAGTAACGCCAGAAGAAACAAGGGGATAATCGGCCATCTTCTTATGAAGTTCCAGGCCTTTCCAAAGGAACTTTTTTCAGCACCAATCTGTCGCAGGAGGTCTTGTGATAATTGTACCTGTGCCATCGTTTATTCCTAGGTGTATCGAATTCTGGGATCTACTAATGCATAAATCATGTCTGTAAAAAAGTTCATCGTGACGTAAAGTGCAGTCCAAACCAGCACCACACCTACCATAATCGGAAAGTCATTGTTAGTTATCGCCTCAAAAGCAAGCCTTCCCAATCCTGGTATTGAAAAGATAGTCTCAGTGACAACGGCACCAGTTATGAAACCCGTAAGCAGTAAGCTGGAGAATGTCAGAGGTGCTATTAAAGCATTCCTGAAACCATGCTTCCAGATTACAGTGTTGTAACTAACGCCTTTAGCTCTAGCCAACTTAATAAATTCGGAATCTAGTATTTCCAGCATTGAAGATCTAACAAGCCTGAGATAGGTGGCGGCAGCAATCCATCCTAACGTTACGGTCGGTAGAACGTAATATTTCCAATCGAAAAATCCGTCTCCCAGAGTCCCTGTCGGAAACCATCTCAGTTGCACCGAGAATACCAAAATCAGCATTATTCCCACCCAAAATACCGGCAGTGCCTGACCAAAAAGAGCAAATCCTCTACCCAGGTAGTCCCACAGGCTACCCCTACTCACAGCAGACAAGACGCCTAGCGGAATACCTATAACGCCTGCAAATATATATGAGGCGAGAGCAAATTTAAGTGTTGGTGGTAGCCTATCCAAGATCTTTTGAAAGACATCCTTTCGATCAAGAAGGCTATCTTGCCAATTGCCTTTAAGAATATTTCCAAGCCAGACCGTGTATTGCCAGACCACTGGCTTGTCTAGCCCCATTTCGACCCCAAGTGCATCCCAGCGTTCCGGGGTAATTCCATAACCGCCCTCTTGGGCGTATAAGTAGCGGGGATCACCCGCTGCTCGTGAAAGTCCAAAAGTTATAAAGGTTGCTCCGATCATAGCGAAACAAGCAAAGATTATCCGCCTTACGAGGAATGTAATCATCCTTAGAGCACCTTCCAAAAACTTCGCCGCCTCAGCAGCGATCTAAATTTCATTTTGCCATTCTAACAGGGTTTAGCCCATTATTGCTTTTTAGTGCACCCAACAAAATTAGGCAAGAGTGGGGTAGGGAGGGAGAAGTGTATATTTTTCACTATCCCCCTGCCTGACCGTTTCTGTATTTATTAGCTATTTTCTACGCGATGGGATTTTGGCTGAGAGGGTTGGCTCTCCTGAATCTACAAAGAGACGCCCCTCGCATAATGCGAAGGGCCGTCCATTTTTTACTAGGTCAGCACCTACTTCATAATCACCAAGTTGATGTTGTTGATAGTGCCGATATTGCCATTGGCCTGTGGACGCATGTCCCAA
>VFFY01000223.1 GCA_009392675.1 SAR202 cluster bacterium
GGGAATGAAGAGTCTGTTGGTGCATAAAAAATCAAATTTGCTTCTATCAGGTTAAATGGTCTTTCTCTAAACAAAATTTGATTTAGGATAAAGACAATTAAACAAGCCCCCAAAAGGGTTAAAACACTGTTTAGGACAGCGAGTCGGGTTTTTAACTTTCTGAGGATAGAGCTTTCTTTATACCAAAGGAAAATTAACATCAACGACAGGAAAACGGGAACCAAATAATCGCTAGCTATAATCCTGGCCGAAGAGTCAATTATCGATGAAGTTCCGACCATCGAATTGATGGCCAGGAATAACTTTTGATCCAAATTAATAATCGTATAAATGAAGTCTTGCATCAGGATTAATTGGTATTTTTTCGGATAACCCTTTCCCCCGCTGAAAATAGCTTACGAATCATTAAAGCTGTCAAAGCTGCTAAAGCAAAAAGAACTGCCTGCTCATTAGCATCTAACCCACCTTGGTAGTCATTAACTATCCTGTTATCGGTACTAAAAAACAGAATGGCTGCAACCAACATAATAATAATGCCGAGACAACACGGCATAGGCGATAATGATGCCTTTTGGCAAGCGACAATAATAAATAACAAGCCTGAAACGGCCAGTACAGAGCAAAAATAATAGTCTAAATGGAATCCAAACATTTCACATTTGTCAAAACTGTAGTTAGGAGTCTAGCTCACCGATACCTCTGTACACCACCCGCGATACTTAGGATTCTCACCCCGTATTGCCTTTTGATAGATCTCGTTTATAGCGAAGGTATATTCTCCGGTCCCTCCATCCCCTATATTCCTGCTATCTAATCTTCCAACTGCCTGAATGTGCGCAGCTGTACCAGTCAAAAACACTTCATCGGCAAAATAAAGCTCGCTCCTCCTAATCCTTCTTTCGAGGACCTCCATCCCTAGGTCCTCTTTAGCGATAGTAACAGCAGAGTCTCTTGTTATGCCTGTTAGATTATTATCGGAGACTGGTGGTATAACTAAGTTTCCATCAGTAATCATAAACAAATTCTCACCAGAACCTTCTGAGACAAATCCGTCTGGAGTCAACATAATAGCCTCATCAAATCCTGCCAAAGTAGCTTCAGTTTTTGCTAGTATGCTATTGACGTAGTGGCCTGAAATTTTGACACGGGGAGGGATCATGGTGTCATCCACCCTACGCCAGGAGGAAGTGCAACAATTTAAAGCCCCGTCAGATTCTAGGTAGGCCCCAAATGGGACCATTATCAAAGTGAAATCACTACTGAGGTCCTGTAATTTTAGGTTGGCAATCAGCTCCTCGCTTTTATAGGCTAAAGGTCTGATGTATAAATCTTGTTTGTAGCCGCAATCTTTTATCAAATTTTCAGTGATACTGCAGAGTTCCTCTGCCGTTTTACCTATGTCCATCATCAACATTCTGCAACCTTGCAACAATCTTATGTAATGTTCTCGCATTCGATAGACGAACATTTTCTCTTCAGAGTCGTTCCAATTACCTCTGATGCCTTCAAAGACAGCTGTTCCATAATGCAACGCATGTGTCATGACATTCACATTTGCTTGTTCAATAGGAACTATCTGTCCTCGGAAGTAGGCAAGGGATTGTGACATTTAAGTCTCCTCTATATTCACAAAATTGTCGCTTATTATAAGCTGTAATTAATCTCAATTACAGAAATATCACTCGTTAAGCATGATGACTGTTACTATATCACCTGGGTCTTTGCTTTCTTCTTCCTCAGGGCATATTGCGAGACCGTTGGCATGAACCATGGAAGTTAGAATATTTGAATCTTGAGGACCGGTAGTTTTAGCCGTATAACCATCTTCAGTCTGCTCAACTATGACTCTCGCATAAACTCGACGAGCATCGTAGTTCACTATGGAATCTTTTAATACGGCCTGGATAGTGCGGCGGTGCATGTTACTTTTACCCATCATTTTCAGAATTGCTGGCCTACAAAACTGTTCAAAAGCTACCAAGGAACTCACTGGATTACCGGGTAACCCAATTAACGGCACAGATGTATCGGAACTTCTATTCAATGTGCCAAAAGCCAGTGGTTTGGCAGGTCTCATTCGGACTGACCAGAACTGTAAATCTCCATGTTCTGACATTACATCTTTAACCATGTCATAATCACCTTTGGAAACACCGGCCGAGGAGATAACTAAATCACTGTCCAACGCTTCCTTGAGCTTGCCACGAACTGACTCCATCTCATCTCGAGCTATCCCAATGTACTTTGGTATAGCTCCCAGCTGACTTACAGAGGCAATAATGGAACTTGAATTACTATCGAATATTTTGCCCTCAGCAGGTTTTTCCCCAGGGGTGAGCAATTCATTCCCAGTCGAAAGTATTGAAACCACAGGCTTTCTGATGGCCCGGACATGAGACATACCCATGGATGCAAGAACTCCCACAGTAGCCGGCGTGATTACGTGGCCTTCAAGCAACACGGGATCACCCGTCTTTATGTCCTTGCCTTTTACTCTAACGTTAGTTCCAGGCAATGCAGGTATTCTTATCCCTATTTCAGTCAATTGACCAGATTTTGAAAATTCTTTTTCTGTCGTTTCTTCAAAAGGTATCACTGCATCACAATGTTCTGGAATAGGTGCTCCTGTCATAATTCTTGAAGCTGTACCAGGTTTCAATTCTTTCCTTGGCAAAGACCCAGCGGGGATAGTTTCCAGTATTTCAAGCATTACCGGATGTTGATATGTTGCCTTTGATACGTCTGTTGAGCGTACTGCATATCCATCCATTGCAGAATTATCCAAAGGAGGTATGTTTACTCCAGATCTAATCTGATCCACAGTCACCAACCCTAATGCGTCAGTGATCCGGAAGTTTTGAGCATTAAGAACTCCGAATTGATTCAAAATACGATCTCTAGCATCCTCTACGCTAAGCATATCTTCGTGATGATGTCCGTGATGATGTGTGACCATTTGGATAAATCGCTTTATCTTTTGTTTCAGGAATACCGTTCTGAAATTTTATATTGGTGTTCGAGAGATTTGATTATTTGGACATGGGCCCTATCGATCTCTTTAGCGGACAGGGTTTTTTCATTTGACTGAAATATGATCCTCATTGTCAATGAATGTTTTCCATCCGGTACCTCGGCACCCTCGTATTTATCTATGGGAAATGAATCGGCCACAAGTTTGTTTCCCTTAATAGTGCTCACAATCGACTCAGAATCTACTTCTTTACTAGATATCAAAGCTAAATCCCGAAAAGAAGATGGGTATCGACTAGGTTCGTAGTAGTCGACTGATTGGAGCTGTGCCGCCTTTTGGATGCTTTCCAGAAAAAGGTGGAAAATTATAACAGGGCTAGCAGAGAGATCATAAAATTCACTCAGGTCAGATTTCAATTCTCCGATTTGGCCGATCAAAACTTCATCGAGAAAAACATCCGCCGTCTTACCTGTTTCATAAATGGGTCTATCATTTTTGGTATATGACAAAACGCCGCTCAACCCCCGGAATATGTGTTCTATGATGCCTTTTGCATCAAAAAAATCCATAAGTCGATCTGATTCCAACCATAGATCCGTGGAAGTGCTGAATCCTGTAATAACACCAACGATTTCCTCTTTTTCTATAGGCATAGAGTCCATTTCGTCTGTCTGTAAAGGAAGAAATACCCGCCCTATTTCAAATAATCTAAGTCCCGTCTGCTGGTCCGTACGCCTGTTTCTAGACAACGTTTCAAGAACATTGGGTACCAATGTAGGCCGGAGATATTTTTTGGAAGCATCCATCGGGTTTGCAATAGTTATAGGTTGCTGATCACTAGAAATGGAATCAAATAAATTTATAGTCTCAATATCTGTGATGGAGTACGAAATGGTCTCGTTCATCCCGGCAGACACGAGCCTGTCTCTAATATGTTCCCTCACGGTCTGAGAATTTTCGGAACCTTGGCTTGGAATCTGGGAGGCCAAACTGCTGGAGGGCAAATTATCATACCCATATATACGAGCAAACTCTTCGATGACGTCGTCTTGTATTGAAATATCTGACCTCCAGAAGGGAGGGTTCACATTGATGACCGGGATCACATCTTCTTCTATTTTCTCAAAACCAAGCCTCTTGATGATATTCCAAATATCCTTCATGGACACCGGGACACCCAATATTTTCTCAAATCGAGTTTCCGTAATTTCAATGGTTTTAATATGGTGAGGGGCGCTGAAAGTATCTATGATGCCTTCGGCCGGTATGCCACCACACAATTGGCTAATGAGATATGTAGCCCTTTTCAATGCGATGGGGGCGAGTTCGTGCCGTATATCCCGCTCAAAACGATATGAGGCCTCTGTATTGAGTCCGAGGGAGCTTCTGGTAGCCCTAGTGTTAGCAGCATTAAAATTAGCCGCTTCCAAAAATATGTCTGTAGTATCTTCATCTATTTCAGTATTTACGCCGCCCATAATTCCGGCGAGGCCGATAGGTTTGGAAGTATCAGCTATAACCAGCATTGGGGGCATAAGGGTTCTACGCTGAGAATCAAGGGTTTGCAACGATTCAGATACGGAAGCCTGTCTAACTATAATCTCATCTCCCTCTAACTTGTTAAAGTCAAATGCGTGCAACGGTTGACCGTATTCCAACATCACATAGTTAGTTATATCTACAACGTTGTTAATTGGGCGCTGTCCCGATTTAGTTAATACGTCCTGGAGCCATACGGGGGAAGGGCCCACAGTAATGTTTTCGATAAGTGATCCAGTGTATCTTGGACAGTTAAGAGGATCTTGTATTGATACCTTTATGCGGTCATTTATATTAGTATCCCCACTTTGGTATGAAGATTCCGGTTCAATGATATTCTTGCCAAATAGAGCTGCAATTTCATATGCAGTACCAATAACCGACAAACAATCAGGTCGATTTGGCGTAAGTTCAGTGTTAATAATCGAATCAGACAACAACTCTTTGATCGGAGTACCCGTAACAGATTCATCATCCAGCACTAATATTCCACCGTTATCTTCTCCTATACCTAGTTCTATAGCGGAGCAAACCATTCCTTTAGATTCGATTCCTCGAATACTGGCCCCTTTTAAAATTTCATGTTTCCCTGATCTTGGGTTAAAGAGACTAGCGCCTTCTTTTGCGAAGACTATTTTCTGTCCAACTTCTAAATTTGGGGCACCGCAAACTACTCTTGCTTTCTCTCCTTTTCCAAGGTCTAGGGTAGGAAGTCTGAGCCGGTCTGCATTTGGATGCTGCTCTAATTGGATAACTTGGGCCACAACCAGGGACTCAGATTCCCACTTCTCACCAATATGTTCTATAGAACCAACTTCCAAACCTGCCATTGTTAACGAGTGAGCTAAATCTGTGACAGGAGAGTCTATTTCGACATAGTTGCGCAACCAAGAAAGTGGAATCTTCATAAATATGGGCCTGTTAAGAAAACTGTTTTAAAAATTTCATGTCATTCGAATAAAAATGCCTAATATCGTCAATTCCATGCTTTAGCATTGCTATCCGTTCCGCTCCCATTCCCCAGGCAAATCCACTGTATATTTCAGGATCATAACCTACCCCAGCCAGGACTTTTGGATGCACCATTCCGGCCCCCATTATTTCGATCCATCCTGTATTACCGCACACTGGACAACCATTCCCTTCACATTTGAAACAATCGATGGAAACTTCAGCTCCGGGCTCCACAAACGGGAAGAAGTCACATCTAAATCTAGCTTTCCTTTTATCACCGAAAATTCTTTTCGCAAATTCCTCCAGGGTAGCTTTTAGGTTGGCGAAAGTTATATCTTTATCAACCGCTAACCCCTCTATCTGGCAAAACTGCCATTCGTGAGTAGCATCTGTCGCCTCGTACCTGTACGTTTTCCCCGGCACTACCACTCGAACTGGAGGGGGCTGAGATTCCATCGTTCTAATTTGCATTGGTGACGTGTGCGTCCGCAAAAGTAATGGACGAGAACCGTCTGCCAATTCCCTATCAATCCATAAACTGTTCCACATGTCCCTCGCGGGGTGTTCTTTTGGGATGTTTAGTTTCTGGAAATTGTATGTATCTAATTCCACCTCGGGTCCTTCGATGGTCTGGAAACCCATTGACTCAAAGACTCTGCAAATTTCCCTAACAGCAGCTGTTGTCGGGTGGAGGCTGCCTAATGCTATATTCCTTCCAGGTAAAGTCACATCCAAAAAACTGGGTCCGTTTCTTGTCCGAATACTGGCGCTGCTTCCAATATCAGCTTTATAAGCTTCGTATTTTTTTGTTAACACATCTTTTAGGGAATTAGCTTGGCTGCCAGCTTCCTTTCGGCCATCCACAGGCAAATCCGAAATTCCTCGTAACAATCCAGTGACTGTTCCGTTACGTCCGAGGGTGTCAATTCTCCAAGACTCGAGCTCGTCTAGGGTCCCGATTTGAGAAAGGGTAGATAAGGCCTTCTGTTCTATTTGGGCCCGTATTTCAATGTAAGATTTTTTGTCCATTAGTCAATCTGGGTATTCATCTGTTTCAATTCAACAAGATATAGGCACAAATTATACCTCACAACTGAAATATTATCGGATATTGGTTCTGAAATACATTAGAGGAATGTAATAATCCTCTGTTTTCGAGAATTTCATAAAATTTGGCTAAAATTGAGCAACAAGATTCCAAATCTAACCTTATAATACCCAATGTAACCATAAATTTGTGAACGGTAATTAGAATGGATATAAACCAATTAACTGAATCTTACTTCATTGGGGCCATAGCCGCGGGCCTCATCTTAGCTGGTTTTGTGGCGTTAGCAATACTCCTTCGGGTCATATTAGCTATTTTGACAAAACGGACCGGCAAGGATAATGCTGACCGACTGTTTTTGGTGATAGTTGGTTCTATTAAAGGCCCCATTGTTTTATTCGTCATAACTTTGGGATTGTTGTTCGGATATTTCACTATATCAAGAATAGAGCAGGGGATATTCACCTCTCTGAACGGTACCAGCGAATATGCTTTCCAGCTCTGGAAGGTCTTGGCAATTTTCATCGCAACCTTCACTACTTCCCACCTCGCTGATCGAACAATCAGGTGGTATTTAAGAAATGTGGCGATGAATACGGCCACGACACTGGATGACACTTTGCTTCCCATAGTCAGAAGAATATTGCCGATAACGATATATGCGATAGGTGGCCTAGTCGCCATAGACAGTATAGGAATATCGGCCAGCCCAATACTAGCCGGTTTGGGCATAGGCGGCTTGGCTGTCGCTTTGGCAGTTCAACCAACCTTAAGTAATTTTTTTGCAGGGACATATGTTGTCACTGAAGGAGAATTAAAGACAGGTGATTTTATAGAATTAGATGGCGGGCCATCAGGTTATGTGGAAAGCGTGGGTTGGCGAAGTACCAAAATTCGGACCCGGTTTAATAATCTGGTGATTATTCCAAACTCTCGTATGGCGGGAAGTATTGTAACTAACTATTTCAGTCCCACCCCAGCGATGAACATAATAGTTAACTGTGGGGTGAGCTATGAATCTGACTTGAGTCACGTCGAGACCATTGCCTTAGAAGAGGCGACATCCCTGGTAAAAGAATCTCCTCATTCCGTTAAAGATGTTGATCCATTTTTCGGATTCTCAAATTTCGGCGATTCGAATATCGACTTTTTTATCTTTGTACAAGCTGTGGATCGTCAGGGCACTTTCACATTAAAAAGCGAGCTTATGAAAAGAATACACGCTAGGTTCGCTTCTGAAGGAATAGAAATCAATTATCCAGTTCGAAAACTTGTTATACCAGAGGAATTTAATCCAAAGGAATTTATTGCTCCAGCAAAACCTGAAAATTAACTTATCCTACTTGACTCCTATTCTAGATTAGCCTTCTTTGGTGAAAAAGGTACTGGTTAGCATATCCGGCGAATTCCCCAAAATGGATTTGAGCCCAATCTCGAAGTTTAGTGTCAGGAATAGACTCAGCAGAATTATTGAGGTAATTTTCCCGCAAAACACGTTTTATCCATATGTCCACCGGAAACGCTTGAAGTTTATCCATTGAAAATAATAAGACACAGTTGGCTACCTTATCCCCCACTCCTGGAAATCTAAGTAATTCGGTCAATGCTTCCTGGTATTCCAAAAACCTGAAACTTTTAAGGTCTATTTCATCTTTAACGATAGTATCGGCTACCTTTGCCACGTACTTGGCGCGAAAGCCTAACCCGATCTCTCTTAACCCTAATTCTCCAAACTCTGAAATAGAAACGGGTTCGGGAAAAGAATAAAAATAGCCAAATTGGTCCTTGATTCTCTCTCCGCAAGATTCTGACATCCCCTTCACCAAAGATTTGATTCTCGGAATATTATTGTTCGCTGAGCAAATGAATGTTACGAGGCATTCCCAAGGGTCCTGCCTTAAAATATGAAGCCCTTCATACAAATCTTTTGCCTGAGTGAAGTAGGTATCCGATGATAATTGGGAATATATGCGTGGTAAATCATCCTCTATTCGAAGGTATTTTTTAATAAACCCTTCATCAAAGGAGTCTTCACTCTCTGAACTATAGTGTATGTCTTCTTCTTTTTGACTTAACCGTACTCTGACCCCATCGAGAATTCCTTCATGGACCTTTCCATCTAGTATGGGATCCCATCTGAAAGCCTGACCGCTATAAAGAGTCTCAGCAAGGTCGTACGGGTATTTGCA
>VFFY01000224.1 GCA_009392675.1 SAR202 cluster bacterium
AAGGATGCAATAGAAAGTGGTAAGGCCACTGTTGTTACTTTTTCCAGCCCCGCTTTCTGTCGCGATGAGACGTGTGGACCACAGGTGAAAGTGCTACAAAAATTAAGCTCTAGTATGAATTCTTCAATAAATTTCATCCATGTTGAAATTTATGATAACCCAGTCCAACTTCAAAATGATTCTAAGGCTGGTATGTTCTCTGAGAGTTTCAAAAAATGGAACTTGCCGAGCTTTCAATGGACATTCATCGTCAATTGCCTCGGTGAGATATCACATCGGTATCAAGGATTCGTATCCTCTGAAGAACTAGACGAGGCCCTAAGGTTTTATATCGAAGGGGAAGGAAGTGAGAATCATTGTTTAGTGATCTAATTTGAGAAAAATACATTCGTTTTATTCTAACTTGATCCAGAGGGCCCTACCTCCAAATGAAGTAAGAAATATCAGAAACCTCAAATGTAACCGCTGTACTGACTGATTAGTTTCTGTCTATATTTTGCCAAAATTTTAATTTGGGTTGGTTTACAATCCTAATCACAAGGAATGAAAGATTATGAATGCAGAAGTAAATACCGAATACACAATATATTTTGCCGGAGCGTTATTCGACCACAAGGAACTTATTGGTAACGCCATTTTGGCCTCCTACATAAATAAACTTTCCGAGGAAAAATATCGATGCATACTCCCCCAAGACCTTGAACAATCTACAGGCAGGGCAGTCGACATAAGAAATCAAGATTTAAGTTGTGTACTGGCATGCGACCTAGCAATTTTTAATTTTGACGGCACTGAATTGGACTCAGGAACTGTCGTAGAATTCTTGTATGCTAAAATTTTGGACATACCTGCCATAATTATAAGATCTGATATTCGGGGAAGCGGTGATCAAAATCGTGAGGGAGATCAATGGAATCTGATGGCATCCTTTTATCCTCGGACTAGGAAGTTAGAATTTAATGCAATGGAGTGGTATCAAAGAGAGATAAATTCTTTATCGGATGACCAAGACATATTCGATACCGTTGATCGCTTATATAAAAAGATTGCTAATTCAGTTATAAGTGAATTAGATATTGTGATACAGGAACCCCCGCTGCTCTCTACCGATCAGAAGCAGGCCTTTAACCTCTATCGATGGGCCTCAGTGTTTCCGGGAAGTGGTTTAACCGAAATTGTCTCGAACATAGACGACATAATTATATCCAAGAAGAATAAAGGGTTAATAGCCTAGTCTTCATTCCTACGTCTTAATATTAAGATAAGTAATTATTGAAACAGTGGTAAGGCCCCTCGATATGCTAACAACAACCCGACAGCTAGTAGAACGAAGCCCATCGTAAGAATAAGAGTGTTCAGATTCACTTTCCCGGTTAACTTCGCACCATACCAACTACCAACCATAGCACCCGCTCCCATAAGGACTAAAACAGGGTAGTCGACCTTTCCCTGACTAGCGTGTCCTATCCACCCTACTGCTCCCATAAAAAATCCGATAAAAAGATTAGATCCTGCAGCAATACGGGGGTCGATTTTAAGAACCCTGACAAGGGCTGGTAAGCGTATGCTACCCAAGATAAGCCCAACGGCACCGCCCAGAAGCCCAACCCCCAACCCTATTCCGGCTTCTGCAGAAACCCGCCCAGGGGTGAATAGCCCTGAAGATCCCTCTAATCCAGCCCCAAAAAAAGGAGAAGTTGATTGGCCGGATTTTACGCGGTTTTGGTAGATAATGATGAATTCTACTCCTTGCCACAACACAAGTAGTCCTGCGAGAAATAGGAGTATCCCTTCGTGTATTACACCACTCAGGAATCCTCCGGCAAAGGCCCCTGCAAAAGCAGGAATACCCATCACTATTACTATCCTCATGTCCACCCTACCTCCCCGCCAATGCTTTATTGCCCCGGAAAGGGAACTAAGACTGCTGACCATAATATTAGTTCCTCCAGCAATAGCAGCCGGTGTCCCTAAAAGCAGCAGTGCAGGTAAGCGAATTGTTCCCAAAGCAAGGCCAACAAATCCACCAAGTATTCCTACCAATAGAGATATAATAGTCAGTAAGAGAGCCTTCCAGACAAGATGGTCGGACGGAAGTCCAATATCTCCAAGGGTCAAAGCCATTAAATCTGAGAAAGTCTGTTCCATATAGCCTCTCTTTCCATGATTATGCGCTTTCGGAAAGCCAATGTCATTATAGGGGTGGTATAACTGTTACTAGTTCAAATGTATGATACCGACGCACTTATTCCAGGACACCGATGTACGTAATGTCACCTATGGCATCGCTTCCAGCCAATTAGGAGAGAGAGAAAATGAGATCAATGCATATGGCAGATGCAGGGAAGGTACTATTGGAGATCAGACAGTTGCTAAATGATGCCAATATTATTTTTTTTCTGCGCCACGGAACCTGTCTTGGTGCTGTCAGGGACGGGGAGCTTATCCCTTGGGATGACGATATAGATATTGGTTCAATTATTGGCATGCATAATCTTGATGAGCCGTCCATTTTACAGGCCGTCGCTGAGTTTAAGCGGGCAGGCTTTCAAGTCAAAGTATTGGAAACAGATTTCCATATTGGTGTAGAACTGTCAAAACTTGGCATACCTGTCGATTGGACCTGTTACAGGGTATTGGAAAAAAGCATTTGGCAGTACCCTGGCGTGAAAATTCCTGTTCAAATTTATGAGGATTTAAGTACTGTATCTTTATTAGATAAACCTTTTCTGGTGCCGAGTCCTCCAGAAGAATATTTAACACTCAAATATGGTCCCGATTGGAGAGTGCCAAAGAAAACAGGCTTTGAAGCCGATATCATCGATTCAATACCAGAATCTATAAACCTTGGAGTAAAATATTCTATTTTCTCTAGGGTTTTAAAATTTTTATTTCCAAGTAAGTACTCTATCCGAATCACGGTCCTCTCTGCTGATTCTCAGCCTATTCCGATGATTGAAGTAGCCATTGCCGGCGTGAGTAGGCAAACAACCGATCACGATGGATGTGTCCAATTTAATTTATCCCATGAAGACTATTATGCAGTGGATATCGGCATCGGCGAGAATAGAGAAATCTTATATGAAGAGATTTTAAAACCAGGGGGAGATTATTTCTATATACAGGATCCCCACGAAATATATGGGCGAATTCATGTGCTAAAGGAAAAAGCATAACCATCGTTTCATTTTTATATATGAGTTGTGAAAAATGCACTTAGGGGAATAATAATGACAAGGGTTTATGTCGATATGGTAGCCGATCTATTTCATTATGGTCACGCTAACTTTCTTAAGAAAGCTCGACAGTTCGGTGATTATTTAATTGTCGGAATTCATTCTGACAAGGTTGTAAAAGAATATAAACGATCTCCAATAATGACCATGAAAGAACGTGTAGATACGGTATCTTCCTGCCGCCATGTGGATGAGGTCATACCTGATGCACCATTGATAGTTGATCAAGAATGGATAACCGCCCATCGTATAGATCTGGTTGTTCATGGTGACGATTTTTCAGGGGAGATGAAACAATTGTGCTATAAGATTCCAATCGACTTGGGAATTTTTCGGTTGGTGCCCTATACCTCAGATATTTCTACAACAAAGATTATCAGAAGAATAGAAAAATACATCGGTAACTGTTGATTTGGAGTTACCAATAATCCTGGCAGCTACACACCAAGGTAGATATGCTGCCTTATCACGATCTAATTTAGTCAAAATGGTACTATTTGCTTCTAATTTCCAAT
>VFFY01000225.1 GCA_009392675.1 SAR202 cluster bacterium
CAGTGGCAGAAGGATCTTGGTTCACCAGTGGATTTTTCCTGAATTTTGGTATTGTCGCTGGAGCGTTGGCATCAGCTTTGTTTGCCCGTGAGTTCAAATTGAGAATTCCACAAACTCCGATTAGATATGTGCAGTCGATAGTGGGAGGGGTGATTATGGGATATGGTGCTGGGCTTGGGTTAGGTTGTACATTGGGGGCTTTCTTTTCGGCCGTTCCATCTTTAGCTCTCAATGGGTGGGTATATGCCGTAGGGCTAGCTGTAGGAGCCTACCTGGGTGTCCAATGGATCAAAAGGTTTCCCTAAAATGAGGAAACCTCAAGAAACTGTGGATATGACGAATTTATCTATTGCAGAACAAATATCTCGTGTTGATGAAGCGATAAATGAGGCTCAATATGGAGTTGGAACCATCCTTTTAACGTCCTCGCACATGGTTGGTACCTACGCCCTCCCAAAATCGTTGAAAAAAAAGATTAAGTGCAAAATATCCCCTTCATCTATATCAGGTGAATGGAAGCTAGATATACGTCCACAAATTTGAGCGGTATGTTGCTATTCGTTTGATGCTCTGTATCCTTCATTATCAATTACGAGAAGATATTTGGTGTAAACAAAGAAATTTCTGGATTAGGGGGTTAAGGAATGTTTTATAGAACTTTCACTGGAGATGACGGACAGTCTCATATGGAGGAGTATTCTCCGCCTGCTGATCTCCCAGCAACAGGTATTATTTTTCGACGGCATGAACCCGGAAATTTCATTGACTGGCATGTGGCCCCAAAGAAGCAATTTATAGTTACCTTGGAAGGTCAAGTGGAAATAGGTCTGGGAGATGGAACTGTCTATACCTTGGGCCCTGGAGATATGATGCTCGCTGAAGATTTAACGGGACAAGGTCACACGACGAAGGCCGTTGGTGATAGGACCAGAGTATCCATAGCCATACCAGTGGAATAAATTCCAGGAGTGAGACGATTTGAAATTCGGAGTATTTTGGCAAGTTCCCGGCTATGAGGGCTCAGATGTGGGCCGTCGACATTGGGAAACCATAGAAGAGTTGATTTTGGCTGAAAAATTGGGCTTTGTTGAAGGTTGGTTGGCAGAAGCACCTTTTTATCCGACGAGGCCTATGTCAGAACCTTTATTGGTGGTGGCGGCGGCGGCGCAGCATACAACAAGGATCCGGTTTGGTACTCTTGCGACCCAGGTTCCAATGCACCACCCATTAAATTTAGCTACTGAAGTAGCAACTTGCGATATTTTGACGAAAGGTAGATTGGACTTGTGCATAGGCGGTAGATGGGGTGGCCCGTCTAGCCAAGTAATGGGAGTATCTTCAGAAATAGACGGTGACGAAAGTCGAGCAATGGTTTCTGAATATTCCGATGTCCTCAAAGATGCTTGGGCTGAGGGCCGACTAAATTTCAAGGGAGACTATTGGGATTTCAATGATGTTCCAGTTCTTCCAAAGCCAGTTCAAGGTCCCTACCCACCGCTTTTAATGGCGGCAAATAGTGATGGGTCCTTCAAATTTGCTGCGCAAAACGGGTTGGGCGTAGTTGGAATAACTTTAAGCCAATCGATATCTAACTTGGGATCGCATATAAAAACCTTCAAAGCCAATATAAACGAAGGTGCAGCAAATGGTAACCCTCAACCTTTTCATGTTGTAGTTTCTCTTTTTGTGGCTGAGACTAGGCAAAAAGCTCATGATTTGATGCGGAAGAACTGGCTTGACAGTGATGTGATTGGTGATGGTCCTCCAGTGCATTCTTCAGCAATAGGAGGTGGTCGGCATGATTTCTCATCAGGTGCTGGGGGTTGGGGGTCTTGGAATTTTGAAACGGCAGTAGAACACTGCATTTACGATAGTCCGGAAGGTTGCATAGAAACTTTACGGGAATTAGGAGACAGAATTCCCGGAATGGATCAATGTATATTGGAATTCAACAGAAGGGGTAGAAATACTACCGAAGTGGTTCAACATTCCATGAAATTGTTCGCTGAAAAGGTGATGCCATACCTTTAGAAAATGTACTCACAGTTTACAAAGGTTTAACAGTTTCGATATCCACTAACTTAAATTGAAGCATAGACTTGTGTGTGCATAATTGATGACAATTAGATGGTTTGCTGATTTTGTCAAAAATGATCGTCCGAATAGAGTTAAAATCAAAGGAGAACCTCTTATGCGTTTCAAATTGTTGCCTCTAATATTGATCTTACTTTTGTCTTTAGGGGCTTGTTCTAGTAGTGGCGGTGTTGATAGCGACTCCTTCAAATTGGGTTTAATACTGGTTGGACCACAGAATGATCATGGGTGGTCGCAAGCACACTTCGAAGGTGCCTCGTATGCTGTTAGCAAGACAGGTGGGGAACTTATCACAATTGATAAAGTTAACCCCGCTGATTCCCCCAATGTTACAGTCCCTCAACTTGTGGAGGACATGATTTCCCAGGGTGCTGATCTGATTTTGGCAACATCTGACGATATGAAAGATGGGATTTTGGAGGCGGCAGCAGCTCATCCAGATACTCCAATGATATGGGCTTCAGGTGATACGGCTTGGCCAGATGGAGAGGATTATCGGAGTGATTTGAAAAGTTTGGGTAATGTGATGGGCAAAATGGAATACGGGAAAATGATTGCAGGATGCGCTGCTGCTCTTCAGTCTGATACTGGTAATATTTCATATCTTGGTCCCTTGATTAATGCTGAAACGCGACGACTGGTTAGTTCAACCTATTTAGGAGCAAAACATTGCTGGGAGACGGTAAAAGGGAAAAGCGCTTCTGATTTGAAATTTAAAGTGACCTGGATAGGGTTTTGGTTCAATATTCCAGGTGTAACACAAGATCCAACTGTTGTGGTAAACGACTTCATTGCATCTGGATCAGAC
Organism: SAR202 cluster bacterium; assembly: GCA_009392675.1. Classification (GTDB taxonomy): domain Bacteria; phylum Chloroflexota; class Dehalococcoidia; order Lucifugimonadales; family UBA826; genus UBA11996. The sequence goes on from VFFY01000225.1 coordinate 2,903, forward strand.
GTAATAATCTCTGGCATCGATACTACGGAAGCTATTGTTGTTGCTGGTCAGGCAGCTGCTTCAGGGAAAACAGTATGGGCAGTACCATACGATTATGAAGGTGCATGTTCGGAAGCTCCTGCGGTATGTTTGGGAGTGCCTTACTTCAATTGGGGCCCTTCCTACCACAAGATAGTTAAATCAGTAATCGACGGGAATTTCAAGACCTCGTTTGAGTGGGTGGGTCCAGACTGGGATAACATCAATGATCATGATTCCAGCGCTATAGGCTTTATGAAAGGCGATGGTTTAACAGCAGATAATTCAAAATCCATTGATGAATTCATAGAAAAATTGGCTAAAGGCGACCTAAATCTTTGGAAAGGACCTATAAATTATCAAGATGGATCAGCTTTTTTGGCTGATGGTAAAGAAGCCACGGATAAGGAGATTTGGTATCTCCCTATGTTGCTTGAGGGGATTGACGGGGCATCAACAACTGAATAGAAAGAAACTAGGTAGACTTCATGTCTTTGAAGTTACTCAATATAAGCAAAATTTTTGGAACTGTCTTAGCTAATGACGATATATCTGTTGATATAGACCAAGGTGAGATTCATGGATTGCTCGGTGAAAATGGAGCTGGGAAATCTACCTTAGTTAACATAATCTCCGGATCGTTAACAAGCGATTCAGGAACTGTCGAGCTTGATGGCGAATACCTGGATCTGTCGTCTTCTACAGATGCGATAGAGGCCGGGATCGGAATATTACATCAAGAACCTTTAGTGTTCCTCCCGTTTTCAATTGTTGATAATTTTCTTGCCGGTTTACCTAAATCGCGTGATTTTGATAGGAAACTTGTACGTGATGATATACGCAACATATCTCAAGAATACGGATTTGATCTAGACCCGGACACCGTTGCCTCAAACCTAACCATAGGGGAAAGACAGCAATTGGAAATAGCTAGATTACTCTGGATGGGCGTGCGAGTATTGATCCTAGACGAACCCACCACGGCTATTTCAGAAGCCCAGCGAGAAAATTTATTCACGACTATCAAACGACTTGCTGCGAACGGAATGTCTGTTATTTTTGTTTCACACAAATTGGATGAAATTCAATCAATTTGTGATCGAGTGACTGTTCTGAGAAAAGGTGTGTTGATAGATACTCTGACTGTACCTTGTCCTACCTCAGATTTAGTGAATCTTATGTTTGGGGGTTACACACAATCTATTCCGCAAAATCAAACTGTTCTAGGTCAAGAGTTACTTATTTTGGATGGTATTTGTGCAAAGGAGGAAACCGCGGCCATTGAAGAGGTACATTGTAAATTTTCTGAAGGCGAAATAATTGGGTTAGCGGGGTTAGAAGGTGCAGGTCAGCGTCTTTTGTTGAGAAGCATTACAGGATTAACAGAAAGCTACAGGGGTAGCACGTATTTCAAAGGGGAAAAAATAACGAATCATTCTTATAAATGGTACATGGAAAACGGGTTTCATTATCTTCCCGCAGACAGATCCGGTGAAGGTTTAATTCAGGGATTGACGATAACTGAGCATTTTGCCTTAACCGG
>VFFY01000226.1 GCA_009392675.1 SAR202 cluster bacterium
AAACAACAGCGGTGGTAACTTCAGCGGCGGAAATAGCGGCGGTGGTTTTAACAGCGGCAGCAGCGGCGGCGGAAACTTTAGCGGCAACAGCGGCAACTAATTTTTGTGAGCCCCCATTTACATTTATTTCCAAAAGCTGGTAAATTATTGGGACAATGGCTTATTTAATTGAAATATCGTCTGGCCCCCAACAAGGGGAACGCCAAATTCTGACTGAAAAACATGTGATTGTTGGCAGGTCTCCGACATGTGATGTGACGATAGATGATCCCTATGTCTCAGGCAACCATATTGAATTTTGGTCTGCAGGTGATATGGCCTTTGCAAGAGATTTAAACAGTTCTAATGGATCCTCTCACAACGGTAATTCTATAAACCCTGCTGATACTCTGACTCTCAACAGTGGGGATCGTATCGATTTGGCCGAAGGGAAAGCGATAATCGTCGTTCTTCAAGAAGTAGCGGATGCCAAAAACACCTCAGCTCCACCCAGTGGTACGATCACATTTTTATTTAGTGATATGTATGGTTCAACAAATTTAGTTAACGAGCTCGGGGATATAAAATTCAGAGAAATATCCAGGACACACGAAGGTGTCCTAGGTGATGCTATAAGAGACCATGACGGTTATATCGTTAAGGAGATGGGAGATGGCTTCATGGCGGCTTTTGCAAGTAGCAGAAATGCCGTGATATGTGCCATGGAAATTCAAAAGTCGCTGAAAATTCTTCGAGCAAAACAGCCTGAATTACCCATAAATGTAAGGATTGGATTGAATACAGGGGAAGCGATATTGGAGAATGGAGATTATTTTGGCAGGGCCGTTAGTGAGGCCGCCAGAATATCTTCCAAAGCAGAAGCGGAGCAGATTTTGATCTCTTCAGTCACGAAGAGAATGGCTGATTCAGCTGGGGATTTGAAATTCGGAGAGGAAATGGAATTCGAATTGAAAGGTCTGCCTGGGGATCACACTGTTTTTGAGGTCTATTGGGAAGAATAGATAGCTTTAGGTTAATCTATCTGTATCCAGTTGAGATTGTGGCCTTGCCTTTCGTTACCGACTTCCATGTATGCCCACCATAGTTGGCCTTGTAGCCTTCTTTTGTTCCCCACCAATCAAATAGCAGGTCGTGCCATACTATTGATGCATCAGACGGGACACTTTCTGAAAGTACAATAGCTGGTGCATTCAGATGGGTGGTTGCTTCTGAATACACTGGATCCCTGGAACCGTAAGTGCTGAGTATGTTTTTCACCGTGAATTCAATCGCGTTTTTGTATTGTGTTTCCTCTATGACAGTGTCCTGGGCGGAACATAGTAGATTTTGGGCTCCGGTAGTACAGTTACTCAAGTCCAATTCTTCAAGGTAATAGTATTTTTCTGAAAGCGCGTCTTCGTAGGACATAAAACCCATCATGTAAAGAAAAACGTCGTCAAATTTATAGTGATCAGTATCCAGATTGGTCAACGAAAACACCCCGTCTCCATTGGTTTCTATCCTCGCATCTTGCCATTTGTTGTTTGACAATATCTGTACTTTGTGAGGCTTGCCCCTTTCAGTGTCCCATAATGACCCTGTTATTGGATAAGGTCCTTTAACGGTAGTGCTATCATCAATATTTTTTCGATCAATTGAATTCCAACTCACGCCACTATTCAGGGGAAAGTTACCATTCCGTGGTCCTATGCCTACCCAATGGCCGAACGCCGCGTTTAAACCCTCCATTTCCCCTGCCCATATGATTCCTTTCAACCTAGGATAATCTCTTCCGTCCAAGAATTTTGAAGGGCAACCAAATTTTAGATCCTGATAGTCCTTATTTATACTGCCGGATATACCGTGGTTGTTCCACCCGGTCGGATCACATATTGGATCACCATATGTCATGATTCCTTTGGTGCTATCTGATGTTCGTAAGTAATTTGTATATTCTTTTGTGTTCTTGTTAAATGTCGGTTCATCTGGAACCAGAATAATATGATCTAATACATCGCCGAAGACATTTAATACTTCTTCACAGGTCTCGCACGTTTTTGGGTTTTGGAGGCCAGACGTGTCGCCGGACCGCACTTTCTTATAGGGCTCTGTACCAAGGGTCATAAACATTGCGTTTTCTGTTGCCATGAGGTCTGATGATAATGTTGTCACTGGAACCGTTCCTCTTAGACTGGAGTCAACAATTCTTAAGACGCCATCATGGAATTGATATGATGCGGCTAGATTATCAAAATCGGTTAAGGTGAGGTCCAGGTCCGTTTTGGAAACACAGGCTCGAGAAAATAAGGCATCGTTGGCTATATCATCCCCATGAGTACCATCGTCATAAAGTGTTACAGGAAAGGTCTCTATATTTCCCGTAGCGACAATTTTTGTTGTTTCATCATCAAATATTTTTGATGGAAAAAAGCGAGCAGCCTCCGATAATTTATTCTTGTTCATAAATGCTAATTCTTCGATTGAAAGTTTTGGAATTAATGAACTTGAAAAATCACATAATCCGATCAATGGAGTAAAAGCCTGGCGTTGGTTGGCAAAATAAGTTGTTGCCGTAGCTTTAGCACTTATAGGTGTTGAGGTGGGGATTGGTGTGTTGGTTGGTGTAGGAGTACCAGTGGGAGTAGGAATAGGAGTGGGAGGCACTGTGGGGTATGGAGTATATATGGGTACTGGCGTATAAGTTGGAAGTGGGGTATATGTAGGCACCGGTGTGTAGGTTGGTAGTGGAGTGTAAGTAGGTATAGGACTTGGGTAAGTCAGGATAAGGGTAGTAGCGGATGAAGGTAACCCGGGTTCCGTTTCCTGATCTTTTTGAGAGGCAACTTGGGTTTCAGATTTAATATCGTCATCGGTTTTTATGTTGTTACCAAGATTTATGATTCCCATAACTAGGAGAGGTGCGAGCACCACCAACAGGATGGTTAAAGCAATCATAACTACTAAATTAATTTTCATAGAAATATCGGTACCAAAACATGTGACTACATTGTCGTTATTCTTTGTTGTAATTTACAACTTTTTTATTCATTAATTATTCAATGGTGCCCAAAGTCGGTGGGGTATATCTATCTCGAGGATTAGTCCATCCCGAAAAATTTGGGATTCTTTTTTCTGCAAAGGCCTTTCTGGATTCAATAAGATCATTTTTATCACCATGGTCTTTCAAAGCCGCAGCCAATTGTTCCAGATTTCCAGACACCCTTGGTTTCATCTCTCTCATCATTTGTGTTGTGTTAACTCTGGATGCGGGAGGTAGAGTCAACATGTGGTTAGCCATAGAAATAGCAGTATCTATTAACTCATCTGCTTCGACTATCCTGTTTATGAAACCGATTTCATGGAATCTTTTAGCAGTAAATCTGAATCCCATGGCCATTTCTGTTGCTATAGGATGAGGTAGTTTTGCAATGTGCCCATGGTTATATCCTCCTAACAACCACCTTTTAGCTTCAGACACCTCAAATATAGCCTCAGGTACAGCGATACGCAGGTCGGTTGCTTCCACGAGCATGAAGCCACCTCCCATCGCATACCCGTTTACTGCGGCGATCACCGGTTTCTCAAGAGAACCATTCATAAGAGGATCTTCGATTGTCGGTCTTTTCCCGCCGACTATTCCCACTTCTAGTGATTCTTTCATGTCTTCCCCTGCGCAAAAGGCTCTTCCTGTACCTGTAAAGATACCGATTTCTAAATCCTTCGATTCGCGGAACTCATTCCATGCTTCGGCAAGCTGGGTTCTTATTTCGTATCCGAGAGCATTCAATCGTTCCGGACGGTTAATTCGAACTATGAAAACCTGGTCTTTCTTTTCCGTTTCTATCAATGACATTTATGTTTCCTCCATTGTTCCATTGGGCAGAAGGCTATTTAGTGAATATACTAACCTTTCATCCTTGTAATACGATATGCACCACTAACTATGATTTTATCTTGTGGGAGTCATTATGAAAATTACGGGATTAAAAATAAACATATTTTCCTCACAACATAAAAATGCCAAGAGAAATTGGCTAATAGTTCGAATCCAAACTGATGAGGGAATGGAAGGAATTGGGGAAGCTTCAATGCTTAGTCAAGATCCTATAGTGGCTTCCTTACTTGAAGAGTGGGCTGAAAACTATTTGGTTGGCAAGAACCCGATGAATGGTGAGTTGCACTGGACTAGGCTGCATCAGGATAATTTGGGGAGAGGTGGAAGGTTGTTCTCCACGGCCCTGTCTGGAATTGACATAGCTTTGTGGGATTTACGTGGCAAAATCTTGGGTGTACCTGTGTATGAACTTCTTGGGGGACCTTATGCACAGAGATTGAGGGTATATGCAAATGGTTGGTATACAACTCCAGGCACTCCGGAACAAAATGCCGAAGAGGCAAAAAAGGTCGTTGCAATGGGTTATACGGCCATGAAATTTGATCCGTTTGGTAAGAAGGCCCATACCACCATTACACCTGAAGAAGCTCAATTATCTGAGGATAGAGTGGCTGCTGTAAGGGAAGCGGTTGGACCAAATGTGGACATTCTTGTTGAGGTTCACGCTAGATTCAATGTATACACTGCGGTACATCTAGCAAATAGGATAGAAAAATATAATCCCTTTTGGTTTGAGGAGCCCGTGTCTCAGGAGAATGTTTCTGAGATGAAGCAGGTTAGATCAAGGATAAATATTCCAGTTGCAACTGGGGAGAGACTTTACTTGAAGTTCCCGTTTTTTGAATTGGTTAGAAATGAAGCTGTAGACATCCTACAGCCAGATATATGCAACGCTGGGGGTATAACTGAGCTAAAGAAAATAGCCGGTATGGCTGAAGCTCAGCACATCATGATGGCGCCTCATAACACTAACTCCGCGGTCGGAACGGTCGCTAGTATACATTTGGGCGCGGCAATACCGAACTTTTTGATTCAGGAATACCATGCGGAATTTTATGAACCTCATTACTTTGAGGTGATTGAAGGATTGCCGAGGCAAAAGGAAGGATATGTGGACCTGCCCTCTGGACCAGGGCTAGGTATAAGACTGAATGAAGAGTTAATG
>VFFY01000227.1 GCA_009392675.1 SAR202 cluster bacterium
AGCCAAACCTTCTTTAAAGTCTCCTCACTCAAAAGTAACTCTTCCCGTCTGGTACCACTCTTATATATATCCAAAGCGGGGAAAGTTCTTCGTTCGGCCATCTTGCGGTCGAGATGGACCTCCATATTGCCGGTCCCCTTAAATTCTTCGTAGACGACATCGTCCATTCTGCTACCGGTATCCACCAGACACGCAGCCAGTATGGTCAGGCTGCCTCCCTCTTCTGTATTTCTGGCAGCACCAAAAAATTTCTTTGGAGGATATAGAGCAATAGGATCCATACCACCTGAAAGGGTTCGCCCACTGCTAGGTACCGCTAAATTGTAGGCCCTAGTAAGCCTGGTAATACTATCTAGCAAAATAACCACATCCTCACCGGACTCGACCAATCTTTTTGAGCGTTCAAGGACCAGCTCGGCTACCCTGATGTGATCTTCCACTGGTTCATCAAAAGTCGACGCGTAAACTTCGCCTTTGATAGACCTTTTCATGTCTGTCACCTCCTCCGGCCTTTCCCCAATAAGAGCAACCATGATGTGAATATCAGGCGCGTTCACTGTAATACCATTGGCGAGCTCTTTTAACAGGGTCGTCTTTCCTGCCTTTGGAGGCGATACGATCAATCCTCGCTGACCTCTGCCCACTGGCGACATCATGTCAATCAACCTTGTTGACAACTGATTCGGTTCTGTTTCCATCACTATTAACTCTTCAGGGAAAATTGGAGTCAGTTTTTCAAACTTCACCCTTTTCTTCGAAGAATCAGGCTCGGTCTCGTTCACCTGGCCTACTTTGACCAATCCAAAGTATCTTTCGCCGTCCTTCGGAGGTCTGACATTGCCAACAACATAATCTCCAGGCCTTAAACTAAAACGTCTTATTTGTGATTGCGATACATAAACATCCCCGGATCCTCTCTCGTCACTATTTTGCCGAAGAAACCCGTATCCCTCATTGAGAATGGAAAGTATTCCGTCAGCATCAACTGTCTCATCCTTTTCGGAATAGGCTTTAAACATTTTTCTTAAAATCTCCATTCTACGAGGAGTTGCGCCGTCTTCTACGACCCCCTCTTCAACAGCAAAACCTAAAAGTTCCTCATCATTTTTTTCTTGAAGTTCAGCCAACTTCATCTTCATACCTCGACTTCTTCTTCTCTATGTGTTTGATTTGATCCCAATTTTTCAATTTAGGGCAACGCAAGAATGTATTACCTACGCCCTTAATTACCGTTGGGATGTAATACTGGTATCACTTTTACAGCAAACTCGGCACGACCAACCGACTAATCGATCCTCGAGCACTAGAGTTTTAAAGTGTAGATTAGTGCGTTTTTTTTGAAATCCACGCCATCTTAACCAGAAATGAAACTCGCATAAAAATTGGGAATTTCATCGTCAGAACCGATGCTGCATTCAGCAACATTAAGGGAATAATAGCACTTTCATTCCGCAGCGTCCAGAATAAATACAGCCTTGTTATCTTAAATTAGGTTCAGTCCACCTGCAGCCGCTACAAATTCTCTAAACAAAGGATGGGGCCTGGTTGGACGAGATAGAAATTCCGGATGAAATTGTGTACCGGCCATGAATGGATGCGATTCGTATTCCACGATCTCAACCAACTGTCCGTCTGGAGAGATTCCTGTCGGTAGTAATCCAACTGATTTAAGATCCTCTTTATAGGCATTATTAAACTCAAACCTATGACGATGTCTCTCCATTATTTTTTTTGTGCCATAGGCTCTAGAAATGATGCTTCCATCTTCAATAACACACGGGTAGACACCTAGCCTCATCGTACCGCCTTTTTCTTTAACATCAACTTGATCCGACATGAGGTCTATAACCGGATCTTTTGTATCTGAGTCAAATTCAGATGAATTTGCCCCCTCTTTGCCTAATAAATTGCGGGCGGCCTCGATAACCATAACCTGCATTCCAAGGCATAAGCCTAGGTAAGGAACCTTATTTTCTCTGGCAAATTTCACTGTATCGATCATACCCTCGACTCCCCTATACCCAAACCCGCCCGGAACCACTATCCCATCAACATTTGACAAGTAGTTAGCTGCCCCGTCTTTCTCAACATCTTCGGCCCCAATCCAATCTATTTCAATATCTCTATGGTGAAACAAACCTGCGTGTATTAAAGCTTCCTTGACAGACATATACGAATCATGGAGATCTACATATTTACCAACAACAGCGATTTTGAGCCGTTCTTTTGGACTTTTGATCAGATCCACCAAATCTGACCAGCCATTCAACCCAAGTTTCTGATCCTCAACGTCAATAGCCATAGCATTAGTGATTAAAGCTGCAAGACCTTGCTCTTCAAGTATCAATGGAACTTCATATATGCTGGCCACCGTGGGAACCATAAGAACCCCCTCTAGGGGTACGTCACAGTGAACCATTATTTTTTTTCTCAAATCCTCAGGAATCTTCTCGTCGCTGCGGCAAACAATAGCATCAGGCTGAATACCAATGCTCCTAAGTTCCCTTACGCTGTGTTGTGTGGGTTTAGTTTTAAGTTCATCCGTAGAAGAAATATGCGGAAGGAATGTGAGGTGCATGTAGAAGACGTTATCTCTACCAACCTCATTCCTCATTTGCCTTATGGCCTCAAGAAATGGTAATCCTTCAATGTCACCAACAGTACCTCCAACCTCAACTACAATCACATCCGCCCCACTTGATTCAGCCAAATCCAATATGTGCTTTTTTATGTTATCCGTAACATGAGGAACAACCTGGATCGTGCCACCTAGGAATTCTCCCTTCCTCTCCCTGGCTATTACGTCGCTATAGACCTGACCTGCTGTGAGATTGGAAGCTTTGGTCAATTCAACATCCACAAATCTTTCATAATGACCCAAGTCAAGATCGGTTTCACTCCCATCATCTGTGACAAATACTTCCCCATGCTGATAAGGGGACATAGTCCCTGGGTCAACATTTAAATAAGGGTCCAGCTTCAATAAGGAAACAGTCATACCTCTAGATTTGAGTATCTTACCGATAGAACCAACGCAAACCCCTTTGCCTACCGAACTCACTACACCACCTGTTACAAATACAAATCTAGTCATTGGTAAACCTTTTAA
>VFFY01000228.1 GCA_009392675.1 SAR202 cluster bacterium
ACTACAGCCCTCCGCATTCTGGAGGCGGCTACAGGATGATTAGAATTGGCATCCGCCCCTATAATCACAAGGCATCCGGCCTCTTCATAATCTATGTATGAATTACTGGTCGCTCCGCTTCCAAGAGAGGCCAACATTGCCTCCACGGATGGCGAGTGGCAAAGTCTTGTACAGTGGTCTATATGGTTACTTTGCATAACCAGACGTGAAAATTTTTGTTGTATGTATCCATCCTCATTTGTCGCCTTTGCAGAACATAATGTGGCGAAACTATCACCTTCGTAGGCAAGCAATTTATCCGCTATGAAATCCAAAGCCTCATCCCAAGTCGCACGTTGTAAAGACCCGTTTCTCCGAACCAAAGGCTCAGTCAGACGATCTTCATGATGAACAAATGTGTATCCAAATCTTCCTTTTACACAAAGCATCCCCAAACTGGAATCATTTTCTGGATCATCCAGCATTTCTACGATGGTGTCATCCGATGTTACTTGTGCCTTTATTCCGCAACCAACCCCACAATAAGGACATGTGGTGGTAACAGTTCTTTCAATAACTGCCGGTTCGACTTTGGTGGAAATAGCGCCTGTTGGACATACTGATAGACATTGGCCACAGGTAGTACAGATAGATTCCAGCAAGGGCTTGTCCATAAAGGTCCCGATCCTAGCCTGGTTGGATGTTCCCAAAACGTCTATAGCACCAATAAACTGATGGCCTGTCTGGCATGCCTGGGCGCACCTACCACAAAGGATGCAAGAGTCCATTGCTATATTAAATATTGGGTTGCTGGCATCTGTTTCCTCTCGAGACCGAGATTTCCACACCTGACCACTTATTGAATTAGACTCCATCACTCTAGACAATTCCTTGTAATCGTCTTTATCTGAATGGACCATACCAGCAGTTAATTCCAGAACACTCTTTCTTATCAAATCCAGCTTGTCCCCAGTGGTTGAAATCTTCATACCCTGTGAGATAGGGGTCGAACACGACGCTGGGTAACCACGGACTCCCTCAATCTCCACTAAACAGGTTCGGCAAGCACCAATAGGTTTCATATCCGGATCTTTGCATAACTGAGAAATGGCCGTCCCGGAAATGTTGATGGAATCAAGGACAGAACTCTGTTTTGGCACCTGAACTTCTTTGCCATTTATGAAAACTTCCATTAAATTCCTCCTCCTTGCGATCCCGGTGATACTTTCTGAAAATATGAGCCATAGCTCAGCACTGGATTGCCAGCGGCTTGACCTAACCCACAGAGAGAGGCAGCATTTATAACTTCAGCCAACTGACCAATTCCATTCCAATCAATTGAGTCATCACCAGAGTCATTTGCCATCAACTCCAGTAAACGGGTAGTACCCTCTCGGCAAGGGGTGCATTTTCCGCATGACTCCTTCGCATTGTACTCAGAGAGCTTTCTGACCACCTCCAGCACATTAGTATCTTGAGATAGGCCTATCACGCCCCCCGCACCCAACATCACTGATTTGCCATCTAAAAATCCTGGGCCTATTGATAAGTTGAGGGATTCAGAAGAGGGTATAACCCCACTTGAGGGACCACCTACGGCAATGGCAGATAGGGTATTTATGCTAGAAATACCCCCGAATTTAACCATCAACTCCGCAAGATTTGAGCCCATTGGTAACTCTGCAACGCCTGGAGTATTCACTGACCCGCTGATACTCAAAATTTTCGTTCCTGGAGTATCGGGGTCTCCTATTTTTTTAAACTCATCAGCACCATTAAGAACAATCCAAGGCAGGTTACATAAAGTTTCGACATTATTAATGATTGTGGGCTGTTGGTTTAAACCAGATTCAGTCGGAAACGGTGGCCTCAAACGTGGTTCCCGTCTTTTACCTTCTATGGTATTGAGTAGGGTGGACTCTTCACCACATACATACCCACCAGCACCTTTTAAAATTTCTATATCAATTGTGAAGCCACTGCCCATTATATTGGGCCCCAAGAAACCTTTTGAACGACATATTTCTAATGCGTTCAGCATTCTCTGATAAGACAGATGAGCCTCGGCATTCACATATAACCTAATGGAAGTAGCTTTGGTAGCGTACGCTGCAATCAGGGCTCCTTCTATAAGACGGAACGGAACGCTTTCCATGACGTGCCGATCTTTAAATACTCCGGGCTCGCCTTCTTCAGCATTAATTACTATATGTCTTTCCTTGGAAGCTGTAGACATTGCGGAACGCCATTTAATTGAAACTGGAAAATATGCCCCACCTCTACCTCGGAGACCGGATTCTTCTACCATATCCACCGTTTGTTCAGGCGCCTGCGAAAGAACCTTAGCAAGAGCAGAAAAACCCTTATTTGCTATATATCCATAGATGTCGCTAGCACTTATATTACCTGCATGCTCCAAAACTATTCTTGTCTGAGAATCGATGTAATTCCTGACATTTGAATCACCCGTACTCGTTACTCTAATCCCTTCTAAATATTCACTAACGTCTTTTTCAGAATGAATCTTGGGACCAGCAAAGCATGCCCCATCGCAACCAGAATAATCCACGGCGATTGAAGCGGGTAATTTTTCTTCTAAACTCCTGTAAATCTCTTGGGATCCAACAGCCATACTACATTGGCCCACTTGAACCAATACTTCAGCTGGATTCTTTACAGCTCTATTGGCCACGGAGGTTATAAAATCTAGAGTATTCATTTTAATTTTCTACCAACCTCAGTAAAGCATCACCGGGAACTTGTCTCCCATACCATCTGTGATCTACCGATACCGCTGGTGCAACCGAGCACATGAATGCACAATCCGTTTTCTGCACTTCCAAATCAGAGCTAGTTTTATTAGATAAAAATTCCAGTATCTGGGCTGCTCCATTTTCACGACAAGCTACACCGTCACATACCGACACTGTTTTTTC
>VFFY01000229.1 GCA_009392675.1 SAR202 cluster bacterium
TAGAAGATACGTGGGATTCAATGTCGATGCGTTCAACTGGATCGCATGACATTATTTACAAAGCTGTAAAGGTAAGGGATGAGGATTTTTTATTCAGATCCAATTATAAGAATACTACCAGTGACCCGATTGGGGGTTCAGTCTGGTTTCCTCTCATGACGAGTGCTGCGAATTTAGGGGTTGCAAATGCGGCTCGAAATTATGCAATAAACTTTGCTATGAATCGAAAGCCGACAGGGGCATCGGATCCGATATCAAAAATACCTCACGTCAGGGAACAAATCGGTCGTATGGAGTCCAAACTCATCATATCTAAAAGAGCTCTATTTTCATTTTCTGAAGACTGGGAGAATTACCCTGAATCCCAACCAGAACTTTTTCGTGAAATTGGTGCCATTAAGACAAAATCCATAGACTCGGCGATAGAAATTACGGATCTAGCGATGAAGATAGTCGGCGGAGTAGGATTAGAAAAATCTCGCCCCCTAGAGCGATATTTTAGAGATGTCAGAAGCGGGTTGTTTAATCCTCCTATTGAAGGTAGGGCTTTGGAACAACTAGCTGCGGCAGTATTAGATTTACCCTTTTTGGAGTAATTACATGTCTATCCGCTTTATCCAGATGGCTGATCCTCAATTTGGAATGTTCTCTTCCATTAGTAAGTTGACGGAGGAGGAAGCAAATTCAAGATCACGGGAAGGATTGACCCTGCGTTATGTAGAGCAAGAATTTGATGGGTTTGCACCTGAGACACAATTATTTAGCAAGGCTATTCGGTACGCGAATGAATATAAACCTGATTTTGTAGTTATGTGTGGGGACATGGTTCATGAAGCGGACTCAGAGGACCAGAGAGACGAACTGTTCAGGATAACCTCTCAATTAAACAAAGACATCCCAATCTACTGGGTTGCAGGTAACCATGATGTTGGTAACACTCCAACGGCAGGTACCTTGAATGCATATAGAGAATTATTTGGTAAGGATAATTACGCCTTCCAAATGGAAAACTATTACTTCATAGCCATAAATAGTTCAGTATGCTCGGACCCCTCACTAGTTCCAGGAGAATGGGATGCATTAATTGGGTTTTTAGAAATTGAACTCAAGAAAGCATCAAATATGAATGCTACTCATAAAATACTTTTCCTTCATCACCCATTGTTTTTAGAAACCTCGGATGAACCAGATAATTATTTCGTTATCCCTTTCCAGAGGAGACAAGAAATCATTTCTCTTTTGGATCAAAATAAGGCTTCTGCTGTCTTTTCAGGCCATCTCCATAGGAATAACTATCGAAACATTAAAGGAATCGAATATGTTTCAACAGGCCCGGTTGGATACCCGTTAGCCGATGACCCATCCGGTATCAGGATTGTCGATTTGGACGTAACCGGGCTAAGGCATCACTATTTGAGTTTGGAATAAGAAAATAACCGGTGCCCTAGCATTTTCTAGGTCACAAAATGTGATTTAACTACATCCTGATCTAATTCGATTCCTAATCCAGGTCCAGTAGGCGGTATTATAAAACCGTCCTCAAAGGCCAAAGGCTCCTTGAATATTGTCTTGTGTAATGGATCTTGATTTGCTTCCTGTATAACGAAATTGGGAGAACAGGCATCCATTTGGGCCAAGGCTCATGCAAGGTGTCAATATCGGCTATATTTGGAGATTAATGGAGAGTATCAGTTGATTTCACCAGTGCCAGCTTTCCAGGGCATCAGTCCATTCGTTACTCTTTGCAATAAGCCGAGTTTTAGTACGTTCTATGACAACCACAGTCAAGATAATCAATATGCCCACACCCAAAGCAACCAGCGCCCCGTTCAAACCTGATAGTAGGAAAGCAACTTGATAAAGGATATTGAGTGTGAATGTTAATATTCCGCCGATAAACACGGTTTTGAATTTTGCAAACAACCCCCAGAGAGTTAGTAACACGCCTTCAATTCCAGTGAGTAGTACAAAGAAAAGAACATTTTCTTGTGAATATAGTGAAGACTGGAGAAATGAAGAGCAACCTAATATTAGGACACCCAGTATATTGGCTGCGGTACTCAGGTTTGGTTTTGCATTGCTTCGGCGAACTTCAAAGAAAGCTAAAGTTAAGAGATATAAGCCAGCAGGAATTGTGTAGTACTGGATACCTGATAAATCTCTCCCAAGTACTTGGATATACCAGCTAATTAATAAAGAAATTGCCGCAATGTAACCATTGGTTAAATTTCGTTCATTAATTGCTTTTCCAAGATAGAGTAATCCCAAGATGGAAATAACTGATGTTGGGGCAAGTAAATTTTCCCCAGACCCTTGGAATTCAAAAAGGAAAGATAGAAGCGTGAATCCCGCGGCAAATAACGCTGTGCGGTGAGCCGAGTTGTTGAGCGGATTGATCCATATTGCTAGGTGGGTTTCTGCTCTAAAGGTGAGAAATTTTCTGATCCCGATTGCGAGCCACCAAAGAACAAAACCTTGCGTTGCCCATCCCACTGCCCGTGTTCCCCAAGTGCCTCCGAGAATTCCGATTGCAAAAATATTTACTAGGAATATCAAACCCATAGTGAGATAGGGTATGAAGCGAGACTTACTGATTGTAGCGACTAAAATAGAAAGTATGGCGTATATCACACATACAGTTAATCCTTCCCAGGTGTCCCAGGTCTTCCAGCCAGATAAAACAATACTCAATAGGGCATCGAAAACTACAGCCATCCCAACTGGGATATAAATTGGTAACAATGAGCGATAGTTTCTGTTGTTGGAATTGAGTTCGTTCCGGAAACATAGGGATATAAATAGAGCATAAAATACAGCGAAAACAGACAGTAGTAATCCAGCGACATTAGTACTGATTTCAAATTCGGAATAGGTTAATGTTGTGTAAACAGCAGCATGCATTGCCACTGAGCAAAGATAAACCCACATACGACTTTTGCCTCTAATAATCGCCGATCCAAATCCTGTCGAAGCAATCCACCAAATTACAGGAACGAAAAATGGCAACCAGGATTGTATTTCAAAAACAAATTGGAGTATGCAAATTATCCATATGGGTATTAATAACATGGCAGCAAATTTTGCGATGATATGAAATTCAGGTAATGAGATTGACAAGTCAGGCACCATTTTATTAAAAGTTAATTTTGGTGGTAGCCGTAAGAATAAGTTGAAAGAGACTAGACTAGGTTTGATGTAGGCAAGACCCAGCAATTTTGAAACCGACAATAGGGACACAATTATAATTGGAAGAGTAGTCACATAGGATTTGTTAACTATTCCTAATATCTCTCCTTCCTGATCCTGTGGCAGCGATAAGATTAGAGAGGTGAATATAAGTAAAATTGACCAGGAAATAACTCCAGTTGTCGTGTTGAATTTGCCTTTGATCAACCGCAAGCCCAAAAGCCCGGCTGCGGAAAGTAAGGCTGCTACCAATGGAGGGAAAGGCTGAGTATCACAAAATCCACAATCAATGAAAGATACCGATAAATACTTTGGGATTGACGATAAGAAATATAAGCTGCCTGCTATGAGAGGTAGGACCGGAATCCACAGCCAAAGAATTCCTTGCCATTTATTGGCCATCCAAAAAGCAATTACAGCTCCTATGATCATGCTGGTTACGCTTGTCCACGTTGGAACATCGTAAGGCATAGAAACGAAAATGATTGTAAGGAGCGAAACCAAAAACCAAGGACGAAGTATTGGCCACTCCCGTTCTACTTTATTTAATTCACTAAACCTTAGTTTGAGACCCAGATAAAAATATATGAGTCCGATTAGGCTGATAATTATTTTGATGTACGGGGCGGTATGGCCTATCCAGCTGTAAAAAAACAAATACACAGACACCGGGAGGAACAATGCGGCTACATGCTCTAGCCAACGAACTCCGCTGAATCTAATGCCTAAAACGCAGCTGACTGCTGTTAGAAAGAAAGAAAAAGCTATTGGGCCAGGATGTTGAACTGAATTTCCAAGATAATTTACGGTGAGAATGAGAGGAGATGCAACCCCTATCGCAAGCGCTGTCCATAACAGTTGATCTATAGCATCAGTTTGATTGACGCTATAAATATATTTTCTCAGATATAGAATAATCAACGCGCTTAAGGGTAGTGCGACGATTGCCCATTCCCATAGTTCCCACCTATTCCCAAATGAGGCAATAATTAAAACTGCGGTTACGGTAGATAATATTGCAGCACCTTGTGTCAATATATGACCCTGGTATCTGTATGCAAGAATAAGCCATATAGGTGTTGTTATCCCGCTGACCATTAGCCATGCCAATGGCTGCAAATTTATTTGTAAGTCAATCCCCGGTATCCGCGGATATTCGGTAAGAGGATCAAATGTCAGATAAGCGAGCATTCCAGCGGCGAATACGGACCACACAGCCCCAATAGTAATAAAGGCAAGGCCAGATAGATGAAGACCAATCTTCCATTTGACTATGTGGCCAATCATGATGAAAGCCAGCATTTGCCCCGTTGCTAACA